>PGZS01000007.1 GCA_002841435.1 Firmicutes bacterium HGW-Firmicutes-3
GTTCTTTAATAACCCTTTGCCTATAATAGTAATAACATCTGATTAGAAAGAGGTTTTTATGAAAAAGTACACTTGGATTGGTAAGGTTGGCAAAAGCCTAGTCCCATCTGAATTCTATGTTCAAATATTACAGGAGCCTTTGAGAAAGGCTTTTGGCTATATCATTCTTTTTATTTTATTACTTTCTCTTATTGTCGGTGGCTACAATAGCTACAACCTCAAAGAAAGCTTTGATAAAACCATAGCGGCTTATGACGCTGGGGTTATACCAACTTTTAGTCTTATTGAAGGCACACTGGAAGTGGAAGGCACAGAGATCTATCGTATCTTCTATTTTGGTTTTCCCATCATAATAGATGGGCAAGGTGTTTTAAACATCAATGATATGCTGGCCTATAAAAATGCACTTATTTTGGCACCTGACCGATTCATCATCATTCGAGACGGTATCCCACCTATGGTTAACGGTTATGATAATTTCTATAACCCTTACGGAACCGATACTTCTTCCACCATCATTAGAGAAGCCATGGTCATAAGCGCTCTATTAGCCATACCGGTTGGTATGATCTTTCAATTTTTTATGTCCTTGATGGATTTCTTTTTTAACAGCTTATTCATCCTTATGATTGCCAACTTACTTAGAACGCTATTGGGTCTTGGTTTGAAGCTTAAACAGCTTTATCATATGACCATCTATGCTATGACTTTCTCTGTTTTTTGGTCCCATTTCAAAATTATGCTCCCGGCAACCATGCCCAGATTTCTAGATAATTTTGTCTACTATATCATACCATCCTTAATATTGGTTAATGTTTTTATACATATAAGAAAAAGAGCTCTGGATGAGATTGATAAAAATAAGAAAGATGATTGATGTATTCTCATCATCCTATATATCTTCAATCATATACATTGAAACCAAAATCATAAGACTTCCCAAAATACCGGTGAACCTGAGCTGGTCATCATTCAAAAAAAGCTTATACAACAGGCTAATAACCGGAATTAAGTTGATAAACAGTGCGGTCATAACAGCACCCACCTTTTTGAGCCCATCATTATAGAGATAATAGCTTGCACAGACTGCAAACAACGCTAAAAAAAGGATGCTGCCCACTATTTTTAAGTCTACTAAGGTCTGTGCTAATTCCTTAAGATTATATGTCAATGTTTCCATTTTGTAAATGAAGGACATCACCAGAATAATTGTACCCGTTGTAACCTGAAGGGTTACGATTTCTCTTAAATCGTATTTTAAAGACATCTTTTCATTAAGCAAGGTGTAAAAAACCAAGCATAAATTGGCAAGAAGCATCATCCCTACGGTTTTAGGCATAAAAGTCATAAGATGCATCATAGGAAAATTGATCAACAAAACACCAAAAAGGGAGAAGAATACCCAAAATATATTTCTAAATCTGGTTTTTTTCCCAATTAAAAGCGCACCTACCAGGGTCATAAGCGGTATCCCCCCTATAAAGAGCAGAGCAACATCTAAACTCATCTCCTCTAAAGCCATACTGATGTAAAAATGAAAACCCGCTATACCAAGTAAACCGCCGATGCTAAGCGTCAGTAGCTTTTTAAAATCCGATTGCATCTTTTTATGTAATAGAAAATGTAGAAACCAGAGAAAAAGCGTTGCCAAGATTAAGGTAATGGTGCTTATCACCATTGGTTCAAAAGCAAGCAAATTTTTTTGGATTATATTATACGTCGTTACACCAATTATTACCATGGTGCTTAAACCTAGATATGTCTTAGTATGCTTCATTAATGATATCTTCCTTAATTTGTGATATTTTCTAAATCCAATCCTTACAAATAAGGACAATAGACTATTTATTAGAACTCGAATTGTGACGATAACTATTTGTGACTTATTCGCTTTGGACATAAAGACAAGGAGGTCTTATATGCAACCCGAACTCGTTCTTATCCTCACCATTTTTCTTTTATTTATAGGCATTAACTTGTCTGCTAATAACACTTTACACAGCGCCATATTAAATGCCTTATTCTACAATGATACCCTCTCCCGTACCATGATTCGTATATTAGGCTTAGGATTTATAACCAGTGCACTTCTACTGTTACTCGGTTTGTCCACGTATACATTTTTTACTGTCAGCTTCATTACCCTCGTTTTTATCTATCTTCTTATAAAAGGTAGATCCAAATCCGCGCTCTTCAAAGAACAAAGAAGGGTGGAAGTAATGCGTGCCTACAATCAGGAAATCATGAATAAAAAAAGCAAATTGAAGACATGCGTCGCGCAAAAGAAAGAGCTATAGAACTAGTCGAAAAGAAAAAGAAGCAGAAAAACGTCCAAGAACTCAAAGAAAAGCTTTGGGATGACGGTAGTATGACCAATAAAGAGTTAATAGATCGATTCCAAGAATAAATGTCAAATACGACGTTATAATCTGATATCAACACTACTAAAGGGACGTCTTAGACGTCCCTTTAGTAGTGTCCTTGCAGAGATCATCTTTAATAATAAGGCCTCTTTACTTAATCTTATACCTCATTTATCTTATAGAGCATAGCTGCTCCAATAATGCCTGCATCATTGCCTAGTTGTGCAATCTCAATTTTGGTTTTAAATGCTGCTTCGCCACCGTAAATCTCATCTACTATTTTTCTCTTAAGAGGTACAATAAGGTTTTCTTTTTGAGCAGAAACGCCGCCACCTAAAACGATGATTTCAGGTTGGAATATATTGATAACATTCACGAGACCCACCGCTAAGTGGCCAATATAACTATCAACGACATCTTGGGCAACCTTGTCTCCTTTTTGTGCTGCATCAAAAGGTATTTTAGCATTCATTTTTTCAAGATTACCTTCTAATAAGGTATTCATTAATGATTCCGAGTTTTCTTTTGCAGCTTTTTTAGCATCTCTAATGAGTCCTGTTGCTGAAGAATAGGCTTCCCAACAACCTTTACGCCCGCAAGTACATGGTTCGCCACCATATTGAATAACCATATGCCCCACTTCAGCACCACCATACCAGCTTCCACTAATGATTTTTCTATCAATAATGATACCTGAACCTACGCCTGTCCCTAATGTAATGGCAACAAAATCCTTATATAGTTTTCCTGCACCGGACTCATATTCACCTAGAGCCGCAACATTTGCATCATTTTCTAAATATACCGGTACATTTAAATATCTTTGAAATTCTTGACGTATGGGTGCGTTATTAAAATGTAGGTTATTGGCATAGACGATTACACCATTAACAGGATCCGGTGTTCCCGGACTACCAATACCTACTGAATGAATATCCTCCGCTTCAAGACCTTCTTCTATCATTAACTTCATGCAAAGCTCTGCCATATCCTTAACAATAGCATCATATTTTCTATCGTTTAAAGTTGGTGTAGAATCTTTTCTTACAATCTCACCCGTCTCGGTTACAATGGCTACGGCTATGTTTGTTCCACCCAAATCTATTCCTATATTATACATGTTGCCTCCTTATATGCGCTTTATGGTTATATTAACATTTTAGATTTTTTCGTTTTCTTCATCCCGTTCCTGTGAACGACGCAATAAATTACCGGTCACACGGTTGTTTAGTTCAACCGCTGCATTATAACCCATTTTCTTCTGTCTATGATTAATTGCTGCACTTTCAACAATAATTGCTAAATTCCGTCCGGGTCGAATAGGAATAGTATGACTTACAACTTTGTTACCCAGTATTTCATCATATTCCTCTTCCAATCCAAGGCGATCATACTCCTTTTGTCGATCCCATTCTGTCAAATTAATAATCAAATCAATATTTTGACTTTCTTTAACCGATTCAACACCAAACAATGTTTTGCAATCCACAATACCTATGCCTCGAACTTCAATAAAATGTCTTATAATATCCGGCGAGGTTCCAAGAAGGGTGTCATCTGATACTTTTTTTATCTCAACCACATCGTCAGCTACTAGCCGATGACCTCTCTTGATAAGTTCAAGGGCCGCTTCACTTTTTCCGATACCACTTTCACCTTTAATCAAAATACCTTCTCCGTAAACGTCCACCAATACACCATGAATCGATATGCTAGGAGCAAGTTCAACTTTCAGGTATCTGGTTAGTTCTGACAAGAAATAAGATGTAGATAGTTTTGTCTGTAGAAGGGGCACACCATGGCGCTTTGCAATCTCAATCATATCTTCATCCGGTTCAAGTGACCTTGCTAATATAAGACAGGGTATCTTAGAACCGAAAAGTCTTTCAAATGTTTCTAATTTTAAACTTGGTGCCATGTTTTCAATATAAGTATACTCCACTTTTCCGATAATCTGTGCTCGATCCGCATCAAAATAGTCGTAAAAACCGGCCAGTTGCAGCGCAGGTCTGTTAACATCCGATTGGGATATTTCATGACAGGATATATCAACTTCCGGTGTTAAATTGGTTAGTTTCATTTTAATGATAATATCAGATAGCTTTACAGAATACATGTTTTTCCTCCATGTTATGGTTATGTTTGACCCTCTAACCATCTTATTATTCCATGCTTTGGCTTTTTGCCGAAGTTTTCACTTCTATAGAGTATCATAAATAATCCGTTAATGCACTAGACATTTTTAATGCTTCTCATCTTAATTATTTTCTATATCTTCATCTTGCCCGTGAAAAAAATCATAAACCTTAAGTGCCACCATTTTGTTCATCGATGGCGCTTGACTCAACTCCTCAACACTTGCTTCTTGAATATGAGCAACTGATTTGAAGTGAAGGATGAGTGCTTTTCTTCTTGAAGGCCCTATACCTTTTATGTCATCTAATATGGATGCTACCTGAGCTTTGCTTCTTAATTTTTTGTGATAGTCTATAGCAAACCTATGGGCCTCATCTTGTATTCTAGTGATGAGTCTAAAGGCCTCCGAGTTCTTCCTCATAATGATTTCACGGTTCTGATACAACAAAGCTCGTGTTCGATGTTGGTCATCTTTAATCATACCGCATACAACAATATCCAGACCTAGACTCTCAAGAACACCTAGGGCAATATTCACCTGACCTTTACCACCATCCATTAAGATGAGGTTCGGTAATCTTGCGAACTTACCGACATCCGGATTCAGCTTTTTAACCAAGATCTCTTTCTGTTCTTCTAAAGCATGGGTGAATCTTCTTCTTAGAACTTCTTCCATGCTGGCATAATCATTGGGTCCTGTCACATGTTTAATCTTGAATTTACGATAGTCTGTTTTTTTGGGTTTACCCCCCTCAAAAACAACCATCGATCCGACAGATTCAAATCCTTGGGTATTGGATATGTCAAAAGCTTCAATTCTATCAATAGAAGTTTCCATACTCAGCAGAGACATGATTTCATCAACAGCACCTTTGGTTCTGGCTGCCTCTTTCTTCATCTGATCCCCAAACTGATTCAGAGTTATGGCTGCGTTCTCAGCCGCTAGTTCTACCAATTTAGATTTTTCGCCTTTTCTAGGTACTTTGATATACACTTTTTGACCACGCTTACTGGATAGCCAGGACTGAATGATATTGGCCTCATCCAACGCTTCTTGAAGCATCAATTCTTTTGGAATGTAGGGTGTTCCTGAATAAAATTGTTTTACAAAAGTGCCCATAATATCACTGTTGCTTAATTCTTCTATACCTTCTAATCTAAAATGTTCTCTTCCGATCATTTTTCCATTTCGTATGAAAAAAACCTGAACAATAGCTTCGGTTTCTGATTTTGCAAAAGCAATGACATCTTTGTCTTCCATGGCACCGTCAATTATTTTTTGTTTTTGAGCAATTGTCTGAACACTTTGAAGTTGATCCCGGTAATCTGCTGCCCTCTCAAAATCCATCTCCTCTGAGGCATCATACATGGCCTTCTCTAACATATCAATGACTTTTTTATAGTGACCGTTTAGAAAATCTATGGCTTGATGCACCTGCTCTCTATAAGCCTCTTTTGAGATATAGTCCTGACAAGGGGCATCACATTGATGTATATGATAGTAGAGACATGCCCGTTCTTTACCAATGTCTCTTGGTAAGATTCTATTACAATTTCTGATTTTATAGATTTTCCTAAGTAATTCAATGATTTCATTGGCTGCTAAGCTGTTTGTATAGGGACCATAGTATTTAGATTTATCTTTTTGCATCTCTCTAGCTATCATAATCCTCGGGTAAGGCTCACCCATGGTAATCCTAATATAAGGGTAATGCTTATCGTCTTTTAGCATTGTATTGTATTTTGGACGATGTTTCTTAATAAGATTACATTCTAGGATCAATGCCTCAAGTTCAGAATCCGTTACAATGTATTCAAAAGAAGTCACACTTGCCACCATACGTTTGATTTTGTTGGTATGGTTCGTCGACTTTCTAAAATATTGTCTGACTCTATGACGTAGTTTAATAGCCTTACCTATATATAAGATTTCATCCTGACTGTCTTTCATAATATAAACGCCAGGCTTTAAGGGCAGTTTGTTTAATTCTGCTTGTATGTCAAACATAAGCTCACCTTCTTTAATTTACATTTTTGTCTCAGTATTTTAGGTGGGGAACCAACTTCATTATAGCAAATTGGTTGTTATGGAACAAGCTTCTTAAAATCATATACTAGACACACTTCTTTTTTTTACCCTATAGTGATAAAATAGGATTAAGCGGTATGCTTTTTTATAAAAAATATATTGACACTAGGAGGTAACTAATTATGAAGTATGAAATCAAAGGTCAAACACTGCCTGTTGTAGTTTGTACATTAAACGCTAATGAAACCTTAGTTTCTGAGGCGGGTGCTATGGGTTGGATGAGTGACTACATCACCATGGATACCAACATGAAGGGGGGTATAATGGGCGGACTTGGAAGAGCTTTTTCCGGTGAATCTGTTTTCCTAAATACCTTTACTTCAACAGCAGACAACACCATCATTGCATTCCCATCTTCTTTTCCCGGAAAAATAGTAGCAAAAGAGCTTAAAGAGGGTGAAACCATCATCTGCCAAAAAGGTGCTTTTTTAGCAGGCACTTCTAATGTCAAACTTGAAGTCGCTTTTAGGAAAAAGCTGGGTGCAGGATTTTTTGGTGGTGAAGGTTTTATTTTACAAAAAATCACCGGGCCCGGATATGTTTTCTTGGAATTCGACGGTCATATTGAAGAGTATATTCTACAACCAGGGCAAAAATTCAAAGTAGATACCGGTAATGTGGCTATGTTTGACGCGTCTGTAGAGTATAATGTAGAAATGGTTAAAGGTCTTAAGAACATCTTCTTAGGCGGCGAAGGCTTATTCTTAACCACCCTTACCGGTCCCGGCCACATCTCTCTACAAAGCATGCCGATTCAGAATCTGGCGGCACAAATGACCCGATACTTTAATACAAGTTCTAAATAGATTCAATTAACAATAAAAAACTTGGAAAACCTATTGAATAAGGTTTCCAAGTTTTTTGTTTACCAGATACTAATTAAATGTACTAAGGGCTATTTAATCAGGATCTATATTCTATAGGGGAAGCAATCATCAAATCCAGATACATCGTATTCTGAAAAGTCGGAACCCACTTGATCAACTAAATATTTATCGTTTGGATTCTGAAATAGTAACTCAAAATCTTTTTCTTTGTATTTAAATGAAGCGATTTTACCACCTAATTCCGGCAAGACAACGACAGAGATATTACTATTTTCTAGTAAAAACCCTTTAATATTTTTATAATCACATGCTTGAATTTGCATTTTTGTAACCTCTTCATGATTAGCATAAGCTTATTCGCTTGGCTCGACTGGCTTTTTCTTTTTTATTTTTTCTTATCCGTTTTATAGGCAATTCTCAATGCAATTTTAACGCCTAATACAGTAGCTACAAGGGCACCAATTATTGCTCCAACATAAGTTGCTAACTCATAGCCTTCAATACCAGTATGTTTATAGATTTCGAGTCCACCTAAAAAAGTCCCACCCACAACTAAGCCGAAATAACCGCCAACAAAAATACCAACTAAGAAACCAATAAATCCACCCATGATACCCGGTAACAGTTTTGTTTTCATTGTTAACCATCTCCTTTGTATACAATTATATTTTACCATACTTAACCATTTATCAAAAGAATAAAAAAAAAGACATAACCGCTATTAACGACTATGCCCTTTTTAAGAATTACGAATATTTATTTAAGTGTTTTTTATTGACTATCTTTTCAGTCCTACTCGACTTCAATTCGAATGGTATTATCCACTTCTTCTTTCTTAGGTGCCACAATGGTCAATACACCATTTTCTAACTTCGCGCTAATTTTGTCGCCTTGAATGTCTCTTAGTCCAAACATCCTCTGCATGGAGCAAAGTCTTCTTTCTCTATGAATGTAATTGGATCTTTCTTCATCAACTTCATCCTTACATTCCACTTGAATTAATAATTGGTCATCCTTGTAATCAATGGTTAAGTCCTCTTTTTTCACACCCGGAAGATCCGCTTCAAGAATGTATGCTTGGTCGTTGTCTTTGATATCAATCTTAAATGAGCCATTATTTAGTGCTCTAGATTGAAACAAAGAATCATTGAATACATCATCAAACATATTGAAAATGTCTGAGAAATCGTTGCTCCTTCTTGATACTTGTCCACGTGCATAAGGTGTTAATCTAAACATATAAATGCCTCCTTTTAATTTATTGTTAGCACTCCTCTGTAATGAGTGCTGATTATGTTTATAATATACACCCAACTTCGTCTTATGTCAACCCCTTTTAAATAGTTTTTTTGTTTTTTTCTTCTTAAAATAAGGTATAATAGAATCAGTATTCCACTTTATATACACGAGGTGAAGGTTATGGAAAATTACTCTATTTTTGATATTATCGGACCCGCTATGATTGGTCCATCAAGCTCTCATACGGCAGGTGCTGCGAAAGTTGCTTATATTGCTAGGTCTATTTTTGGAAAGCCTATTAAGAAAGCTACTTTTTATCTTCATGGTTCTTTTTCCACCACTTATAAAGGACATGGTACAGACAAAGCCCTTATTGCAGGTGTTTGCGGTATGCGCCCTGATGATCCCAGAATTCCTTTCTCTTACGAAAAAGCCAAGACCATGAATATTGAAATTCAATTTTTGAAAATCAACTTAGATGATGTTCATCCAAACACGGTCAAAATAGTATTTGAAGGCGTAGATGGGTCCACACAGTCTATTATCGGTTCTTCCATCGGGGGCGGTAAAGTCAAGATTATTTCCATTGATGATATTGATGTGGCCATCACTGGCAGTTATGCGACCCTCATCACCCAGCACTTAGATTTACCGGGCTTTGTTGCTGATATAAGCCAAATTCTTGCCAAGTACCACATCAATATTGCCTTTATGAAAGTCTTTCGTGAAACCAAAGGTGAAAATGCCGTTATGGTTATTGAATCTGATGATGTCATACATAAGGATGCTTTGGAAAAAATCAGCGCCTTGGACGCATTGAATAAATTGACTTTTTTTGAAGCGATACACTAGGAGGTCACCATGAAGATAGCAACCGCCAAAGATATCCTACAATTAAAACTAACCCACAACCTTAATCTTTTTGAAGTTGCTCTAAAGTATGAAGTCTCAAATAGCGATTTGGATCAAGATGTTATTCTAGACACCATGTCTCGCCAGTGGGAGATTATGAAGCAAGCTATTGCACAAGGTTTGGATCCGGATAATCAACACCTTCATGGCAAGATTATTGGTCGTGAAGCCATTAAACTTAAGGCTTCTTATGAATCCGATAAATCTATTTGTGGCATGACAACAACAAAAGCCATCACTTATGCTCTGAGTACCATGGAAGTCAATATGGCGATGGGTCAGATTGTGGCAGCACCAACCGCAGGCGCAAGTGGGGTTTTACCAGGCACTCTAAAAGCACTTCAAGAAGCCCATCATATAGAAGACAAAAAAATCATAGAAGCACTTTTTGTCGCCGGTCTTATAGGTATGATTATCGCCAAACAAGCTAGCCTATCCGGTGCAAAAGGTGGGTGTCAAGCCGAGATTGGCTCTGCGGCAGCGATGGCTGCTGCGGCAACCGTCTTTCTTCTAGACGGAACCATGGAGCAATCCTTTGACGGGGCTGCTATTGCCATTAACAATATGATGGGGCTCATCTGTGATCCGGTAGCCGGACTGGTGGAGGTGCCCTGTCATAAAAGAAATGCCCTTGGTGCCGCCAACGCGTTGTTATGCGCTGAGATGGTTCTTGCAGGACTTCCCTCGGTGATTCCTTTTGATGAAGTGGTTCAAGCGATGAAACAAGTGGGTGATCTATTACCTGCCTGCCACCGTGAAACCGCAACCGGCGGTATTGCCATCAGTAAGACCGCAAAAGCCATCGAAGCCAGAATAATGAATGATGAATGATAAACAAAGATAAAATTGAAACCGCCTACAGAGTATACTCTACAGGCGGTTTTTTAGCTTATTTTAAGTCAACTCTACCAGAAGATTTCTAGTATAACACTTCCATAAGGCAAAGTCCTTGTGCGGGTGCTGTGTAACCGGCTTCACTTCTGATTTTGGATGCAAAGACCTGATCAATGGTGTCATCATGTCGAAGGCCAAGACCAATCTCAATCAGCGTCCCAACCATGATTCTCGCCATGTTATATAAGAAGCCACTGGCATTCATAACGATTTCAATACGGTCTTCATCTTCTATAATATCAATGCTATTAACTTTCCTCGTTGTTGTTTTCTTTGTTTTATCACTACAGAATCCCTTAAAATCATGCTCACCTATAAATTTGGTAGCTGCGACCAACATAAGATCCACATCAACTTGTTCCTCTAATCTGTAAACATATTTGCGTTCAAACAGAGGCATGGTCTGTGCATTGGCCTTCCATAACGTATAGCGATAAATTTTACTTGTCGCAGCAAAGCGGCAGTTAAAGTCCTCATCCACTTTATAAACTTCCTTTACGATAATGTCTTCCGGTAAGACCTTGTTTAAATTGTACTTTAAATTACCCGGTTTTTGTTTAGACTTGGTAATGAAGTTCACCACTTGTCCGAGGGCATGAACACCTTTGTCCGTTCTTCCTGAGCCAACAACCACAATCTCTTCGCCTAAGTATTCACTTAAGGTGCTTTCAAGCTTACTTTGAATGGTATTTTTTGCATTCTTATTCTTTTGCCAACCTTGGTATTTGGCACCGTCATAACCTATTATCATTTTATAATTGTACGCCATGTGACCTCTTTTCTTAGGAAGATTTTTCTTCCAACTCCTGATATTGTAACTGATACAAGTTATAGTATAAACCTTTTTTGCTCAGTAAAGTTTGATGGTTACCTATTTCCTTAATACGACCTTTATGTAAGACAACAATTTTATCTGCATGTTGTATGGTGGACAATCGGTGTGCAACCACCAAAGTTGTACGATTTTCCATAAGCTTTAAGAGGGCATCTTGTATCAACACTTCTGTCTCCGTATCAATATTGGCGGTTGCTTCATCAAGCACCAGAACCGAAGGCTTGTATGCCAGTGTTCTTGCAAAAGACAGCAACTGCCTTTGGCCTGCGGATAATGTAGCCCCTCTTTCAAATACATGTTCATCATACTTGCTGGGCATTTTTTCGATGAAAATATGAGCGTTGACGAATTTCGCTGCTGCTATTACATCTACGTCACTTATGCTTTCTTCACCAAGGCGTATGTTTTCTTTGATGTCTCCTGTAAAGAGAAACACGTCCTGCAACATTTGTCCCACATGTTTCCGTATATTATGTTTGTCCAGAGTCTTGATGTTGTGTCCATCCAGCAAGATTTCACCTTGTTGTATCTCATAGTATCTGGTAAGCAGGTTGAGTATGGAGGTTTTTCCTGCACCGGTCGCTCCCACAAAAGCTACCGTTTCCCCCGGATTCACTGTGAAGGATATGTCTTTTAACACATATTCCTCTTCATTATAAGCAAACCATACATTCTTGAACTCAATATGTCCTTTTACAGATTCCAACGCTATAGGGTTCTCTGGGTTTTCAATACTTTGATCATCATCCAGTAGTGAGAATATTTTTTCTGCCGCTGCAAAAGCTGACTGAAGGATGCCAAATTGTTCTGCCAATTGTTGAATTGGGTCAAAAAAGTTTGATATGTACTGAAGGTAGATAACTAAGACACCGATTGTTAAGATACCTTCCATCACCTGATAGCCACCATAGCCTAATACCATAGCTAAAGATAATACATAGATCAAATACATGGTTGGCCTATAAACACCAAATACCATTAGTTCCTTCATATTAGCCTTAAACAACCCATCGTTGATATCATCAAAGGCTTTCAGTTTTGCTTTTTCTTTTCCGAATATCTGAACGATTTTCATACCGGATATATGCTCCGACAAGAAAGTATTCACCATGGATACCCGACGTCTAACATCTCTGTATGCTTTTCTTGAGTATTTTCTGAAAATCAAGGTAGATAAGAGAACTAAGGGTAAGACAAGAAAAACTGCAAGGGCTAGACGCCAGTTCAGAACTATCATCATAACGGATATTCCAACTAAGGTCAAGACACTTTGCACTGAGTTGACGATGACACTTGTGTACATCTCATTTAAAGTCTCTGTATCATTGGTTACACGTGTCACCAGTTTACCAACCGGGTTCTGATTAAAAAATTCGATGGAACGACCCTGTATATGGGCAAAAACCTCGTCTCTAATCTCATAAATAATCTTTTGACCGGTATAATGCAACAATATGGTCTGAAAATATGCTATCAACAACCCCGCAATCAAAATGATGATAAAAATCACCATCAATCTAAGGAGTGCTCTATAATCCATAGATCTTAACAGGTCAATCTCCTCAGGTGCTAAAAGCATCGCACTATAAGCCAAACCTTGGTCTGTTATAAAGTTACCCTTATCATTCAAGCTGCCTTCTACTTCCCTTATGCTTAAGGCTTCCTCATAGGTTAAATCTTGGATGAAATAGTATCGGCCTTCTTCATAAATGATGGTGGCTTTAGGCGCTTCCATCAAATTGTTTTCATCTTCAACATAACCTTTTCCTGCAACCTCAAAACCTTCATCTGACGCTACCTGGCTGTAGATCTTTTGATAATTGACAATCACTTCATCAATGGCTTGGCCAATGATAATCGGTCTAATCAGTTCAATACCGACCACCACCACCAACAATATCATGGACAGTGCTATGGCAAAATAATGTTTCTTAGCATATTTAAGCAGTCTCTTAAGTAAAACACCATCATAACCACTTTCAATAACATGATCCTCTACATCCATTTTGCCACCTACCCTTCCTCTATGATTTCTCTTTCTAATTGTTGTTGTTTAACCATTTCATAATAGAGGCCCTTGTTGGCAATCAAAGCTTCATGTTGACCTTGTTCCACGATGCGACCGTCATCTAGCACAATAATCAAATCGGCATGTTGTATTGTGGATATTCTATGGGCAATAAGAATCTGGGTTTGATGACCTCTTTGATTTTTAAGCATATCCAGTATGGCTTCTTCTGTTTTTGTATCCACGGCTGATACGGCGTCATCCAGAATCAGAATCGGCGCTTCGCTTAGCAATGCTCTCGCTATAGAAATACGTTGTTTTTGACCGCCGGATAATGTAACACCTCGCTCGCCTATTATGGTATCATACCCGTCTTTAAAATCTATAATATTGTCATGAACACAGGCTTCCTTCGCTGCTTCACTTGCTTCATCTCTTTGAATAACCTCTTTTGCAAAGCCGATGTTGTTGATAATCGTATCCGAGAAAAGAAAATTATCTTGTGGAACATAACCAAAGCTTTTCCTTAACTTTTCAAGTGGTAGTGCAAGCACGTCCACCCCGTCAAGGAAAACTGTGTTTTCAGGTGGGTCAAAAAGTCTTAAAAGAAGGTTGGCTAAGGTGGTCTTACCACTACCGGTACGTCCGAGAATACCCACCGATTGTCCTGCTTCTATGGAAAGGCTTATGTCTCTTAGGACCGGTTCAGCATCCTGCTTATAAGCAAAGGTCAAGTCTTTCATCTGAATGCTACCACTCAGTTGTGCCACTTCTATTAATACTTCTTTATCAGCCACTGTGCTCTTAGTTGCCATGATTTCTTCATAACGCGATAGAGATGCCATACCTTGAGATACAATGTTAATACACCAACCAAAAGCCATCATTGGCCATACCAGTATTAAGATGTACTGAACAAAAGCGACAAACTCACCTAATGTAATCTCTCCCCTTATGGTCATCCTACCACCAAATCCAAGGGCAATTGCAATTGATAACCCACTAATGAGTGTCACCAAGGGCATCATAATTGCAAACAGCTTTACGACGTGCATGTTCTTATCATAATTGTGTCGATTGGCTACACTGAACTTAGTCATTTCATAAGTTTCTTTGACAAATGCTTTAATCACACGCATACCGGATATGTTTTCTTGGACAAGATCTGATAAATGGGCAAAAGCCTCTTGTTTATCTTTGAATCGTTTTCGTATAAACTTACCTAGAATCAAGCTCCCGATGGCAATCACCGGTAAAGGTAAGATGCTGATCACTGTTAGCTTTAAGCTGATGGTGCCAATCATCTTGTAGAGCACCAAAACGGTTAAGATAACTGCATCTAGCGCCATTAAAACACCCGGTCCAACCATCATCCTTATGGCATTCAAATCGTTAGTAGCATAAGCCATTAAATCACCAGTTTTATGCTCGTTAAAAAAATCGGTAGACAAAGATTCCAGTTTAATAAAGTAGTCTCTTCTCATATTTTTCTCTATGTGTCTGGATGTACCAAATATATAATAACGCCAAGCAAAACGGCCAAGGGTAATCGTAATTCCAATCATCAACAACTTAAAAAGTTCTCTCATGAGTAAAGGCATCGTTAGAACACCATATTGAAGGTCATTGGTTATGTTACCGGTAATGACCGGTATATTTAATTGTATAACATCCACTAATATCACGGCTAGTATACCTAATATATAATGCCCAATGTATTGTTTCATATAGCCAATCAATCTTTGACCTTTGTTGATTTTTGGATCCATAATTGCCTCCGAGTCATTCTGTCTTTACCTATTGTTCATCCCAAATTAGTCGATGCTATACGCTTCCATAAATAAAAACCGATAGCTACAAGTATGCTTAATCTTTTCTACAGTACTTGTCTCTAAAGTACCTATTCCGTTTTGCGTCATGTTTCCGTCATCTATAAGAAGGGTTGTAGTTCCTTGGTCAAGAGTGGCTAAACTGGCATTAAAACCGTTTTTTTCCAAGCTTTCCACCATAATCCCTTCACCATCCGTACCCGTCAAGGTCATCCATCGAACATCCTTATAAGTGCCGGGCTTTATTGGGTTCATACCCTCATGATTGATTTCATATAGATCCATTTGATATAGACCCATTTGTGCACTTGTCATAGAATTTAGATAGCTTGGATACGGCCCTCTGCCAAACCAGTTGACCTGATTTTTTATGGCTGGCAATGTCATTGTAGATCCAAGTCTATCCAACTTATTATCTGCCTCACCTTCATAATAAACACTAAGCTCTCCAGTTGAAAAAATCTCATATTTAATCAATAAAAGCGTTTTCATTGCCTTGATTTTAATCTCAAAATAAAGATCCACTTGTGACCCTTTTCTATCTATACGGTATGCCTTAACATGATTATTATGAGCTTCGGCTGCTTCAATGCCTGTTTTTAAATCTGACAAACTTCTCCAAATCGGTTGAATTGGTTGTGCCAATAAAGCTTTATTGTCCACCTTGATTTGCGTGATATATCCTGTATTTTTATCAAATTCATAATGTGTTTTTTCACTGATAACTTCAACGCTCTGATTTGTTTCATTTATGATGCAGTCGATGCTTGATTTGGGCATATAGATGACCGGATGGTAGCCTTCTCTCTCAAACTGTTTACTAGCAATTATGTGTTCTTTTTTAGCCCACCATATCTCTTCTGTAAGTAAGACCTCAAATATAATATGGTACAATACAGTCTCATTTTTTAGTTGCAGCCATGATTTTATTACACCTGAAGTAACCTCACCCGGCTTAACACTCACCGAATCAAGGTATTCTTTCACAATTGGTGTACCGTCTTCTTGGATGATGACACGCACGTCTATATCCTCTTCCAATAGGTTCAAGTTCTTTATGCTGTAAAAAGCTGTTTGGGAATCAAAGCTGATGACATAAGGTTCAAATGCCCTTTTGATTTCATATGCTAATGGCTGGATTTCAAAGCTTTTTTCTCCAGAGGGACTTTGATATGAAAAATAATTCATGAAATTACCTACAAAGCCGCCATGCCATCTGGTATAGGTATGCATACTGTCCATCACCGGCTTCAAGTTTATAAGTTCTTCATAACCCATTTGCCTATTTGTACATAGTAAGGCAGGTTTTTTCTTATAGGCCATTGCTGTATATTCATCCATACCTTTTGAGAAGCGACTGTCTGCCAGTAAGACCATATCTCCACGAATATCAAGGCCTTTTCCGATTCTTTCTATTGTTTTCTCATGAAACTTCTCCATAACAAAAACATCACTCAAAAGAAAATCCTCTTCACTATGCATCATATATGGACGTCGGTCATCCAAGGACAACATGACTTTTTTAACCTCTATGTTTTCCTTTTTATTTAACGCACTTTCTAATGACCACATAATGATGCATGGATGATTTCTCATTTTTCCAATTAAAGATGCCGCTTTTAAAAGTGTACCTTCTTTATTACTTTCTATACTATTCACTTCTACGACAACATAAAAACCCAATTGATTACAACACTCAAAAAATACATGATCAATACTGTCAATGCTTACTTTAAGGGCATTTATATTGTATTGTTTCAAAAGCATAAGGTCTTTCCTAAATGTCTCTTTACTAAAAATATTTTTCAAGTCACCACCATAATTGATGCCTCTTATCAGCAAAGGCTTGTTATTCATCAATATTTTTTCGCCTCTGATTTTTATTTCTCTAAAGCCGTATTGTAAACCTACAACCTGGATAATCTCGTCAAGATGGTCCGTCATCACCACAAGTACCTCGTATAGGTTAGGTTCTTGATCTGACCAGAATTTTATTGTTTTTATCGGCACCTCAAAATAGCCCTTGGTTGTCATTCTACCTTGGGCAACCATCCTTATGTCCATTGCATCTATAGATACTTGGTCTACATTTTCGTGTAGAAATAGTTTTATTTTTATCGGAATTTTTTCTTCTAATAGATTGCGGACTCGAATATTGACCTTCAAAATAGATTCTGAAAAATCCCGATCAAAATCACACCTTAGATAAAGATCCTCTATATGGGTCATGGGATCAATCGGCTTATCGGATTGAATCTGCTTTTTCCAATCTGAAACAGAATCATAAACCCTCATTTTGCAACGACCTTCATATTCCTTTTCCGTGACATTAGCATCGGTCTTTTTTTTATTTAAAGCCATTCCTGCTACCTCCAATACCATTAGATCTTCTATCAATAAATCCCTTTTACTTCGTTCCCTCATTATACCTTAAGTAGGCATCTTTGCCTATCTTCTTTGCACATTCTATCCATTCTATGACATAATCCTTAGAAATACTCTTAACTGAAAAAAGGGCTGTTTATCAAAGGTTTTTATACCTTTAATAAAACAGCCTACTTTTTTCTATTTAGCAATTGGTCCACCGTGTTTTTTCGAATCAAAGGCCTCATGCTCCTTACCTGACTTCTTCTCAGGTCGTAAATGGTTATCCTGATGACCTCGATTCTTTTTCTCATCAATGAGTTTTTTTAGTTCCTCTTCTGTCTTTTTCTCCATAACAATCACTCCTTTTCTATACATGATTATAACATAAAAGTATGACCGCCTTGTGTCTATGACTTATCTATTAACGCCTGACATAAGCCAAAGTTGATTCTCTTTCTATGTAATTTGCTTCAACAATTATATTTCTTTCCATAGATGTGTTCTTTTCTAATTGATCTATAAGCACTAAAGCTGCATAGTGACCTAGTTTCTCAGCATTGATATCCACTGTTGATATGGTTGGATTATTAAATACAGATAAAGGCGTATTGTTAAATCCTGCAAAAGCAACACCTAAAATGCCGGCTTCTATAGTGGCCTTATAAGCACCATAAGCAACCATATCATCTGTTCCTACTATGGCATCTGGACTAATCACTTTTAGCATTTGCTTCATAGCCTCATAAGCCTTTTGTTCTGTGGGTTCACCTTCAACCACCAGCTTATCATCCCATTCGATTCCATTTTGCTCAAGGGCTTGACGGTACCCTCTTAGGCGATGACGATAAACCGTAAACTGTTGTTCGCCACCAATATAAGCAATTTTTCTATGCCCTTGCTTAATTAAGCGGTTTACGATATTCTCCATGGCCATCACATTATCATTGTCAACCCATAACACTTTATCCCTTTGTGCTTCCGGTCTTCCAATTACCACAAATGGTTGGTTTCTCTTCATAAGCAGCTCTACGCTCTTATCTTGAATACGCGTTGAGGTCAATATGATACCGTCCACCCATTTACTATCCATGTAATGTTTGATGGTTTCTACTTCTTCTTCTTCACTTCTGCAGTAATTATACATGATGTAATAGCCTTTTTGTTTGGCATAGACACTAAGACCGCGCATCACCTGCATAAAAAATGGGTTCTCAAAAACTTCTTCGTCCTTACTCGGTAAAATAAGACCAAGTGTATAGGTTACTCGGTTGGCTAAGCTCCTTGCAATAATATTCGGCTGATAGTTCATCTCTTTCATGGTTTCAAAGACACGTTTTTTTGTAGCCACACTTATTTTGGGACTATCCGCTATCACTCTCGAAACTGTGGATGGTGATACCCCGGCTTTTTTTGCTACATGTTTTATGGTTACATGCATATTGGCACTTCCTAACATCATTAATTTTGTTGGTTACTCTATGTTCTGTTCAACTGTGGCTTGGTATTCATCCACTTTTTTAGATAGAAATTCTGCAAGGCCAACAAATTCACAACCATATAAGTTGGTGCCATCATAATCGACTTTTCGCACAATCTTGACGACACAATAAAAATAATTCTGCTGATCAAAATCAATCCTAGCATCAAAATAATAACCTAACGGCAATTCGGATTCACATTCAAATCCGATACCTGTTCTAGATATGTTAATAACATGAATTTCCTTATTGGCCATTGGAATGATTTCATGATCCTGTCTAAATAATTCGTTGATGGCTAGCTCAAGTCTAATCGGTAAACGTTTGTTTTTTCTTCTCTCTTCCATTTGGCTTCTCCTCTTCATTCTGTGAATATCGGCAACACCTATTACGACCTTGATTTTTGGCTAGATAGAGTCCTTGATCTGCTATATGTATCATTTCATCCGATGTTCTTGGTGATAGATACCTATTATCCGCAACCCCAATACTTAAGGTAACCGGTATCGGTCTTTTGTCTATTAGCAATGGCTCATAAGCTACACTGCTAATGAACTCATTAGCTTTTTCTTCTGCATCATTAATGTCTGCATCAATCATGAGTACCATAAATTCATCTCCACCAAAACGACCAATGATGGAATCAGAATCCAATGACTCTTCACATATTCCACTGATGTGCTTGATGATTTCATCACCAACAAGGTGACCATAAGTATCATTAATACTTTTAAAGTGATCGATATCCATGATGATTGCCGCTAAATTCCGATTGTTTTCTTTGGCAATACTAAATTCTTCCCGAAGCTTCAAGGTGAAATATTTTCTATTGTAGACGCCTGTCAGATAATCCTCAATAGCCGATTGATGAAGATCATCATTTTGTCTCGCCAGTACTTCATTCAGTCGTTCTAACTCATTGGACTGTTCTTGTATTTTTCGATTCTGTTCTTCTAGGATTGCATACTGCTCTTTGAGCAAATCCGTCTCAGAATTTTTTTTATTCATATCATACTGAGCTTTTAGTTTCGCGACGGCGCCTTGCTTTGCGTCGTCCGATAATATGTCGGAATACTCAATATAGTCTTTAAGCTCATAATAAGCTTTTTCAAAATCTTCAGTCTTGACGTAAATCTCCGAAAGGATTCGTGTGGCTTCGGCAAGTTCTGCAATATAGCCATGTTTTAAAGATATAACCTTAGATGCTTTAACTTGATTAATAGCCTCTAGATTGTCTCCTTCGATGGCATAGATTTCACCTCTATACATGTAAGCTTCTGCTCTTGAGAAACGACTGCTTCCGGGTTTTAATGCTAAAAAAACCTGCTCTAAATGCTGTTTAGATTTTTCAATTTGGTTGGTTCGAAGATAACTTAGAGCCAGATTACCTTGTATAATGGTAAGGAGATCATAGAATCTATAGGTAGATGCAAGTTCCACAGCCCGCTCCAAATGAGGAATCGCCTGCTCAAATGACTTGGTCGTATTATAAAAGAAACCGTAATTGTTTTCATTTTTCACTTCTTCTAATTTAAGCTGATGGTTTTTAGCTAGAATTTCTACTTTTTTTAGATAAATCAGTGCTTCCTCATAATCTCCTTGTCTTGTATAAAGGCTTATGAAAACATTATAAGTCTTAATTAACTCACTAATGTTGCCATCTTCTTCAACCACCTTAGAAAACTCAATGATATAGCGCATCGCACTGATATAATCAACCACAAAATAAGATGCGTAGGATAGAACTTCAAGAGACTTTCTTTCACTGGCCCTATCTTTCATATTCCTAGCTTTTTCAAGGAGTTCTTTACCAATCTTAATGGCGCTTCTGAACTTTTCCTCCTTAAATAGCCCAACCATTTCGTCATACATACTATTATTATCCGGAAATACCTGGCTCATCTTAGATACGCTCTCTTCCTTTTTTATTCATAATCTTTTTTAAGCTGTGTCCGAATCATATTAGGATTTATTTGTTTTAAAGTGCCTTCAAACTTGCTAATCACTTTGCTATCATGAATGCCGTCTGTCATTTCTTTATATAAAACTTCCCATGCATGACCATCCTCTGGAAAAGTTACGCCGTATAAAAATAGTGCACCTCTTGATGGCGTCTCTTTCTTAATCTGGTCATAGGCTTTCCTTACTTTATTCTCAACTTCTACGAGAAAGTTTTTGGGTGTAAATGGGCATAGTAGCAAGATTTTGTTGGCTTCAAAGTACATCACAATATCTGTGGTTCTAAGCAACAAATTCAAAGCTTCTTTAAACAAAATCCATTGGAGTTGATTTAAACTATGGTATTCCACCAATACAAAAGAGAGTGGGTAATTGCCACGCATGGCTCTATTGATTTCATCTCTAACCTTATTTATATCTATTTTTATATAATTCTGTATCTGAACTTTATCTTGACTCGATGGCATTAATAGTGAGGGCTTCTGTGTGTCAAAGAAAGACAAAATCTTTTTGGATAAATGGGTTCGATCCATTGGTAAAACGATGATGTCTTTAACCTTTAGGGCCAAGGCATCGTCTATGACATGTTTTGAATATTTATGAATCAGGACAATGGAGCGTACATTTTCCGTATCTATACTTCGAATCTGATCCAATGAATCTTCATAATGGTTTTCATCCAACTCTTGTATATACAGATCTATCTGATCCTTAACCAAGTTGTATTTGAAGCCTAACTCGTTTTTATTGAAAACCTCTAAAAAATCATGGCCTTTATTAACCAAAATACTTAATATGTCATTTTTTACCTGTGTTGTATAAATATGAATCAATACTTTCTTTTCCACAAAATCACCTCTCAATACTAGTTTATCGGCAAATTCAGGTGATTTGTTAAGCAACTTCACTTGTCATCTAGGACAACCTAACCGGTTGTTACCAAGTAACGCTCAGCTGCATAAACAGAGATTGCGCCATCTGATGCTGCGGTTATAACCTGGCGTAAACTTTTGACTCTTAAATCACCGGCTGCAAATACACCAGGTACACTCGTTGCACAGTCTTCATTGGTCTTTATCCATCCTTTTAGGTCTGTCTCAACCTGATCTTGTACCAATCCTGAGTTAGGTTCACTTCCGACAGCAATAAAAACACCACTAACTTCAATCAACTGTTCTTCATCTGTTAGCCTATTCTTAACATGAATTTTTTCTACTGTTTGTTCGCCAATAATCTCATCCACTTCACTATCCCATATGATTTCGATATTTTCAATTTTGAATAGATGTTCTTGCAATACCTTAACAGCTCTAAGCTCATCTCTTCTATGAATCAAATAGACCTTTTTACATAATCTGGAAAGATAAATGGCATCTTCAACCGCCACATCACCGCCACCCACAACTGCGGTTACCTTGTCTCTATAGAAGGCACCGTCACAAGTAGCACAATAGGAAACCCCCATGCCTGAGAATTTGTCCTCACCTTTGGCGCCAAGCTTTTTCCATGATGCACCTGTGGCCATAATAATGGTTTTTGCCTCGTAGCTACCGTCATTCGTTATAACTTTTTTAATAGGACTGTCTATGATGACTTCTGAAACTTCCTCACTTAAAAATTCAACATCTAACGTTTCAGCATGTTCCCGAAACATGTTGCTAAGCTCAAAACCTGAAGTCGCTTTGATTCCCGGGTAATTCTCTATTTCATAAGTGTTTACAATCTGACCGCCTGTAAAGGCTTTTTCCAAAATTACAAAAGAAAGCTTTGCTCGACTGGCATAAATCGCTGCAGCGATACCTGCAGGTCCTGCACCAATTATAATCAAGTCTAATACATTTTCCATTTATTTACCTCCAATGTCATTCCCTCTAGTTTAGAGCCTTCTGAATGGCTTCTTCTAATTTTTTTATAGTTACAGGTTTTTGCATAAACCCAACCACACCTTCTTCTAGAAGCTGTGCCGTAACATGCACCATACTATACCCTGATAGTAAGATGACCTTATTATTGCTATCTACTTGACAGATACTACGATACAGCTGTAGCCCATTCATACCCGGCATCATCATGTCCATAATAATAAGGTCAATACACGTCCGGTAATGGGTGAAAACTTCTAAAGCCTCTTCAGGAGATAGGCACAATACCACATTGTAACCCAGCAGATCCAAGATATCTCTTAGTAAGTTTAGGATAACCACTTCATCATCCACAATCAGAATCGTTTTTTTGTTTAGATCTAGCCCTAAATGATTAAAACCATTTGTCATTTCTTTTACCTCGTAAATTTCCAACCCCATATCTCTCAAATCTACGCAGATGTATTCCAGTTAAATTATACCAATTCAAGTAGGGGAAATCAATGTATCATATTGTGTTTTAGCTTTTTTTTGTATATGATAGGATTATTATTCTAAAAAGGAGATTACTATGACCTACCAAGAGAGTTTAGATGCTCTAAAAAATATAGAAACAGCTCAATATCGACCTGATCATCAAAACAGTCTTCATCTTATGACTTATTTGGATTCACCACAAAATACTTTACCTGTTATACATATTGCTGGCACCAATGGCAAAGGTTCCACGGCCAAATATATTCAAAGCATTTTGACCCATGCCGGTTATACAGTTGGTACTTTTTTATCACCGCATATATTAGATTATAGAGAGTTAATTGAAGACTATGAAGGTGTCATCTCCGAATCCGACTTTTCAGAAGGAACGGATTTGGTGCTTCGTGCCTGCAACCGTATGGTTGACGACCTTCTCAACCATCCTACCTTATTTGAATGCCTAGTCGCCATCGCCCTTGTTCATTTTAGACATAAAAAGCATGATTTCATAATCATAGAGGTCGGTATGGGTGGTACATATGACGCAACCAACGTCTTTGACAAACCATTGATGACCATCATTACCCCTATTTCTTTTGATCATGAACAGTATCTTGGCACTACCCTTGAAGCCATTGCTGCCCATAAAGCCGGTATCATTAGAGCCGATTCCCCTGTTATAATGGCACCCAATCCAATTGAAGTTGTTATGACAGTCACCAATAAAGTAAAGGAAGTGGATACTTTTCTATACCTGCTGGATGAAAGTCTCCTGCAAATATCTTTGCTTTTTAATAGTTATAAAAGAAAGCTGTTTAATATCAGCACACCTTTTTATGCCTATAATGGTTTATCAACCCAGATGATTGGTAGACATCAGGAAATCAATATTGCAACGGCTCTACTGGCTATCCATGAACTCAAAAAAAAATGGTCCATATCAGATTCGGCAGTAAAATCCGGTATTGCTAACACGACTTGGACATGTCGTAATGAATGGGTGTCTTATAACCCCATGATCTTAGTTGACGGTGGCCATAATCCTCAAGGCCTTATGGCTGTAAAAGATATATTGGAAACCTACTGTAAAGACAAGGCCATTATTACTGTTATTGGCATGCTTAAGGACAAAGATTATAAAGCTATGTTGAACTTGGCTGAAAGCTTCAGTCATAAAATAATTCTAACACCACCACGTAGTCCACGTGCAATGACCTTGGATGACCTGAATCTATCCCCGAACACAAAAATTGAATGGATTGACCCTTTTGAACAAGCTATTAAAAAAGGGCTTAGTCTTTTAGATAATAGTAGCGTTCTTCTCATAACCGGCTCTCTCTACTTGGCATATCCGGCAAAAATGTGGTTAAAAGATAATCTATAGCTATTTGTCCTTTCTTAAGATTTCTTTTATTTTAGAGGATGTTTTTATCAGATGCTCAAGCTCCTTATCTTCTTGCATATAGTCTGACATCTCCGGATATTCTTTGAGTATGACTAACAACTCTTTTTCACAGGTAGCCACATCGCCTAGTTTTAGGTAACAACAGGCTCTATTATAGGCCAAGTACACCCCGTCTTCACAATTCTTTATGCCGATACCAAAGACCTTTATCGCTTCCTCCAACATGCCCATGTCCCTTAAAATAACCCCTTTGTTCAGATAGGCATAACCGTATGAAGGTTCTATAAGGATTGTTTTGTTGAAACATTCCATGGCTAACTTGTTCTGATGGTTGCGCATAGCTAAGACACCTTTATTAAAGAGCACCATATAATGATCCGGTTCTATCATGGCCGCTCTGTTAATGAGCTCTTCTGAAAGCGCGTACTCACCACCTTCTTCATGAAGAGCACTCAGATTCACCAGACTCCAAAAGTCTTTGTCATCAATTTCAAGTGCTTTCTGGTAGTTCAGGATGGCAAGTTCATTCTTCCCCACTTGGTCATAAGCATAAGCTAAGAAAAAATGCGCCCTTAAAAAAGTCGGATCATAAGATATAGCCTTTTCATAATAAGGTATTGCCTTATCGAAATCATCCAAATGGTCATATAAAATGGCGATACCATAATAAGCCACAGGTTCCTGCGGATCAAGAGCAATGACTTTTTCGTATATATCCATCGCTTGATCATAGGCCTCCAGTTCGTCGTAAAGCAGCGCCAACTCCAACATCCATTCCGTATCCCTGATGCCGGCACTTAATGTCTTTTCATATAGGCTTTTCGCTTTTAGAAGCTCACCTTTATCGTAATGTTGTCTTGCAATGACAATCATATTGTCTCTATGGTATTCTTTCATCCTAATCCTCAGTTTGTTATTCTTCATACTTGTTTCTATGACACTGTTACCCTTTATTTTATCACATTTTTTCTTAAGCGTCTGATAATTTTCCTTACAAAAGTAGAACAATCCTGTTATAATAATTGAGTATATATAATTTAGGTATTAGTATTTCCTAATTATGAAAAAAACAAAAGGAGATCATCTATGAATTTTTTTTCCCTAGATAGCCCCTTTCACAAATATGGTTCGATGGTTTTTGATATGGTCATACTTAATTTTTTGTGGCTATTTACCAGCGTCTTGTCTCTTGGGTTTCTTTTTCCACTTGCAAGTGCCGGCCTCTTCCACGGTATCTATCATGTTGTTATTTTGGAAGAAGGCTATTTGTTAAAAGCATACTTTTCAGTTTTTCAAAAGAAATTACTCCGAAGTCTGGGACTGACCTTGATGACCTTTTTACTGTACGGTCTGGCCTTACTTAATATTTGGAGTGTGTGGAGCGGTTATATCGACATTATCATTTTACTACCTATCTATATGTTTTTACTTTTTGAAACCATGATTACGACGACTTATTCATATGCCTTACTTGGTGAGACGGATATGACCTTCAAGCAACTTATGAAATATGGTTTTTTACTGGCAAACAAGCATCTTGTATCTTCAATAATATGCGTCATCACAATAGTTGCCCTTATATTTGCCACTGGGTTTTCTCTCCTTACACTTTTCTTTTTAGTTTCACCTGCTTATTGGCTTATGGCGACTGTTATTCATAAAGGTGTCCTATCTAAGTACCATCTCGATAAACTATTATAGGAAAGTACACTTTCCTATAATAGAACAAAATCCCCATGATGACCTTTCGGTTCATGGGGATTTTTATGGTCTCAACTTCTAATGCCATATAGACTTACGGATTGTCTTCTAAGCTCGACAGCTTCATCCAATGTTACCGGTTTTGAGAAATAATAGCCTTGAGCATAGTCACATCCCAACTCGAGTAATAAGTCCAACTCTTCTTTCTTCTCCACACCTTCAGCAGTTACAGATATTTCCATACTTTTTGCTAAGTTAATCATGGTCTTCACCATTTTATAAGCCTCCGGTTCAAATCTGATTTTACGAATATAAGATGCATCAATCTTAATTTCATTGATATCCATTTTATTTAATATAACCAGAGATGCATAACCCGTTCCAAAGTCATCTAAATTAACATGAACACCAAAGTCTTTAAGCTCATTTATATTTTTTGATATCAAACCAATTTGACTACCCTTAAAACGGTCCGTTATATCGATTTGTATTTCATTAGAATGGATGCCGTTATCAACGATGGATTTTTTAAGACCCGCAATATGTTTTTCATTCATCAATTCCTTTGTTGTTAAGTTAACAGAGATAAAGCAACCTTGACCGGTTTCCTTTTTTATGTGCTTAACAGCTTTCAGTGCTATCCCCATAACCATATGCCCAATCTCAAGAATCTCGTCACTCTCATCTGCAATTGGTATGAATTCTTTAGGTGAATAGTTCGAACCATTTAAAGAATTCCATCTTAAGAAACCTTCAAAACCTATTATTCCCATGGTCTTAAGATCTATAATCGGTTGGAAAAGAAGATCCATTTCATCATCAAAATCAGCAGCTTTAAGAGATAGCTCGATGTCATTATGACGTTCAACCTTCTTTTGAATGGATTTTTCATAGAAAATATAACGCCCACTACCACTCTTATCTTTTTTAGCTTCATACATGGCCTGGTCAGCCTCTTTAAGCAGTACATTAAAATCCCTATATTTGGATATGTTATCTACAATGCCGATGCTTGAGCTCACAGTTATGTTCACATCGTCCACCATAATGGGCATAGCAATTTCTTTTTGAAGACGCTTAATAAATTTGACAATCTCTCTTCGATCATGGTTTAGGAAGAGAATAGCAAATTCATCACCGCCCATTCTAGCTACAACGTCATCGTCTCGAACGGAATTTTTAAGCCTGTGCCCGATTTCTCTTAGAACATCATCTCCAACGATATGACTATAGTTGTCGTTAACCTCTTTGAAGTAATTCAAATCAATTAAAGCAATCGAACGGTTCTGAGGACTCGCTATTTCTCTTTGGTTGTTCAGCCTTGCCTTAAGCTGTTCTATAAAATACTCTCTGTTATACAAGCTTGTATTTGTATCATGCTTCGCTTGATACATGATTTTTTTCGTGTTGGTAATTTTAGTAATCCCGCTTTTAACTTGCTCTGCTATAGTATTAATATATTTTAAGGCAACTTCGTTACTTTCTATCCACTCTTTGACTATGACGAGCATGATTTTGTCATTCATTGGATACGCCACAACAGAACCCATATTATTGTTCATAATGATATAGTCTTCATTACGGTTCTTTTTAATTATATTTCTAAGAGACTTCAAAAGGGTTTCAATTTGTTTCTGATCAAAACTTTTTTCACCTTCACCATAAAATTCTATATAAGATGCATCAAAATCCTCGCCGGCAATACACATCAATCTCAGTTCAAAATACTTTTTCAAGTACATATGTGCTTTTTTATACATCTCTACAACAGATTCTGATACGTTGATATGTTTTGACATCTCTAATAATGAAGCACTCATGCCCTCGGCTCTTTTTTGATCTGTAATATCCAGTAGTGTCAAAACCATACCTATAGGTTGATTGACTTGATCAAAAACAGGAAAATACCGTATGAGTTTGTAAGTGTCATCTTCGAATTTCCGCTCAAATTTATATGGTTTCTTAGTAGACAATACTTGGTCCATGGGACAATTCGGACAGCTTTCCTTGAGTCCGTAAATCTCCTTATAACAAAGTCCGGATGCCTTCCATATGAGTAGATCCCTATCTGCAACATTATTCTTCCATTGTATCTCATAATCTAAATTAACATATATGATGGATTCGGAAATACTTTCCAAAATTAGGCTTTTTTGCTGTTCAGATACTCTTAATCGGCTCATGAGACCACTAAGTTCTATATCCGTATCGTATTGGTGACATGCATCTTTTACCAATTGAATAAGAACATCCTCATCCCAAGGCTTTTTAATAATATTATAAACAACACTATGATTGATGATTTTTTGAGCAACGTCGATATCCATTTTGTTAGCCATCAAGATCATCTTAATGCCTTGATATTTTCTCTTAATTGTATGTATTAACTCAAGACCATTCATATCACCCACTATATAATCTGTGATGAGCACACTAGTCTCTATATTAATGTCACAGAGTGTCGTAATAATATCCATAGCCTCGCTAGAGTTTTCGGCCATTTCAATTACATACTCCTGTCCAAAGTTTGCACTTAACAGCTTCTCCAAACTTAAAAGCTGATTTATGGATTTACCTACACACAAAATCGCCTTATGATGTACATTGATCATTGCTTCACCTCCGTTCCATTTATCAAAAATATGGTTAACCCTACTTTATTACATGCATATATTAAGACTTTGCATACACGATCAAAATTAAAAAGGATAAAAAAAACATGATATAAAAACAACTCTGTTTTTATGTGCATGCTCTCATCAAAATGTCACTTATATACAATTATATTCCAATACTATTATACCACAACTCCATCTTGTTGTCTTGAATTTTTATTTTCCTCCAGTTGTAGTCAAGTATTTTGACAATTAGTATCCTATAGGTATTATTCTAGAAAAAGATGGTACCTAAGCACCATCTCTTTCCTTCTATTTTCTTTGATTTAAGGGTACATAAGTTACTTTAGGCGCTACACTTTTATAAGCAGGTCGTATGATTTTTCCCTGATTTACAATTTCTTCGATTCGATGGGCACACCAACCGGATATTCTAGATACTGCAAACAAGGGTGTGTATAGCTCTTCGGGTATGCCAAGCATTCGATAAACAAAACCTGAGTAGAAGTCTACATTAATTGATACACCTTTATACATTTTTCTATGTTTCTCAATAATTGAAGGTGCTAATCTTTCTACTTTATCAAAAAGCTCAAACTCAGCTATCAATCCTTTTTCCTGTGCCAAAGTTTGTACATAATTCTTAAATATGACCGCTCTCGGGTCTGAAACTGAATAAACAGCATGACCTACACCATAAATTAATCCACTTTTGTCAAAAGCTTCTTTATTCACTAATTTTTCAAGATAGGCAATAATCTGCTCTTCATCTTTCCAGTCTTTAATATTCACCTTAATATCCTCAAACATAGCTGTTACTTTAATATTGGCACCACCATGTCTTGGACCTTTTAAAGAGCCTATAGCTGCAGCTATGGCAGAATAGGTATCTGTTCCAGAAGAACTCACCACATGTGTAGTAAAAGTAGAGTTGTTACCGCCACCATGTTCAGCATGTAAAACCAATGATAGGTCTAACAATTCTGCTTCTAGTTCTGTAAAATTGTTGTCCGGTCTAAGCATATATAGGATATTTTCAGCAATACCTAAATCTTTATGAGGACTATGTATAAATAAACTTGTATTGCCATGATAGTGAGCATAAGCCTGATAACCATAAACAGCTAATAATGGCAACTGTGATATGAGTTGCATGCTCTGTTTCAGTATGTTCTCTACAGAAATATTATCTGGGTCCTCATCATAACTATAAAGACTTAAAACAGACCTTGCTAGTACATTCATAATATCTTTACTTGGTGACTTCATAATCATATCATTGACAAAAAAGCTTGGTAATGTACGATATTCAAGTAGTTGGTCTTTAAAAGTGCGGAGCTCATCACTATTTGGAAGTTCACCAAACAGGAGCAGATAAACTGTTTCTTCAAAACCATGTCGCTTGTCTTTTAAAAAACCATCCACCAGATCTTCAATGTCAATCCCTCTATAAATCAACCTTCCCGGAACCGGAATGGATTCACCTTCATCTATAATATAGGAGTGCACCTCACCTATTCGTGTTAGACCAGCTAAAACGCCTTTACCACTAATATCCCTAAGCCCTCTTTTAACTTCAAATCTTGTATAGAGCTCTCTATCTACTACGTTACAGGCAACTGCCATTTCACTCCACTTTTTTATTCTATCCACAATATCACCCTTTCTTTCATGACTATATCCATATAAAAACACGTATCTTTTCATTCATCAGTGTGTTAACGTGCGAATCTGAATCTATTCTATCATTATACGAAAGAAAAATCAAACCTGACTTTCAATACCATTCAATAACCACAACTTCCGGTGGATTAAAGACCCTTGGCAATCTTGGGTTATATGAAAGACCTCGACTCACGATTAGCTCTGTATCATCCGTATAAGCATAGTAACCCCCTGCGTATTTGGGAAACCAACCTTGGTTTGGGGCATATAAACCATTTATCAAAAAAGGTATTCTAACTTGACCACCATGGCTATGACCACTTACAACAAGGTCAAATCCATGACTTTCATAAAGCTCTATGTGCTCCGGGCGATGACTTAGTAGAATCCTATATCCTTCTTGACGATCTATATCTTTGACACGGCTTAATGATCGTTTAAGGGCTTCTTTGCCCATGTATGCTAAAGTCGCATCCGGATCAATTACACCAGTTATTGTAATTTTATTATCTCGTATATTAAGGGTAACGGATTCATTTTCTAAGATTGTTACACCATAAGATCTGATTGTGTCAAATACCAAATCAGGATCATCATGCCAATACTCATGATTGCCTGAAACGTAGTAAATCGGGCACTCGTTTTGAATGCCTTCAAGAAAATCTACAGCACCTTGAATTGACCTATTTTCATCCATTAGATCTCCGGTTATCCAAATCATATCCGGTGATTCTTCAACAATCATACTTATTAATTTACTCTGTTTGTCTCCGTAATTACTACTATGTAAATCGGATATTTGGATTACTTTAAGATCAAAAATTTCTTGTTTTCCATCTATCTTATAATATCTATATATCGGTTGATTCCATGTAATCAGAATAATGAAACTCATTATAACAATTATTCCTATCCATCTTTTGAAATATTTAAGACCTTTCATTTTATTCACCTCATTTTACTATTGATTCGGGTTATTATCCCATAAATGATATAAAAATGCAAACACTTGAAGCAATCATTGTGGTATCCATTCCTTAGACCAGAGGCTTTTTGTACTTAAATCAGAACACTCTTGATTTTTTGCAAAAAAATAAGCACCTAAGTAGGTGCTTGTAAAGGATGAGGGGGAGAGTATTTAATACGTAAGAGGTAACTCATTCTTACATTAATATAATACACCATACTCATAAATAGTCAATACAAAAACACTAATTTTTTATTAAAATTGTATAATGTTCATAAAGTTCATCCATTTGTGTTTATATAATCTTCTATAACTTGCAAAAATTGGTCACCGTATTTTTTGAATTTGCTCTCACCGACACCACCAATCGCCATAAAATTCACTTTGTCTCTAGGCTTTTGACTGGCCATTGCCTTTAAAGTCTTATCGTGAAAAATAGTATAGGGTGGTAATTTTGTCTTGACCGCTATAATTTTTCTAAGAGCTTTCAGTCGATCAAAGAGTTGATCCGATGATTCAATGGCAACTATCTCTATACGGTTAGAGTACACCGCTTTACCACCATATAAGATTGATTCTGCTTCTTGGGTCACCTTAATTACCGGGTAACCATCCTGAGTCATATGTAAATAGCCCTCCGCTATCAATAGATGAATCATTTCTTTGATCTGAATCAATGTGTATTCTTTAAGAATACCATAGGTTGAAAGTGATTCAAGAGGTGTTCCTGAGACTTTTTGAGACTTAGAGCCTTTAAGAACTTCTGCCACAATGGACACGCCATACCTTTCCTTCATTCGCAGAATGCAAGATATGATTTTTTGAGCTTCTGTGGTGATGTCAACTCGGTGGGCTTTTCCGTCACAATTACCGCAACCTTCACAAATTTCCTCATTGACCTCTTCTCCAAAATGTGCAAGTAACTGAACCCTTAGACAAGTGTTTATGTGACAATAATTAACCATTTTCTGAAGTTGCCCATATCTGTATTTTTTTCTTTCCGGTGTTATGTCCGGTGTCTCTTCAATTAAAAACCTTCTGAGCTTTTGATCCCCAGGTCCGTAGAGTAATATACAGGCAGAATTTTCTCCGTCTCGTCCGGCACGTCCGGCCTCTTGATAATAAGATTCGATATTCTCCGGCATGTTATGGTGAATCACGTACCTTACATTAGACTTGTCAATACCCATACCAAAAGCATTTGTGGCTACCATAACTTTGTAATCATCATAAATAAACCGCTCTTGATGGAGGCGACGTTCTTCCATATTCATGCCACCATGATACATCCCGACAGCAACATGCATCCGATCTAAAGCGTGATACAGCATTTCAGTTTCTTTCCGAGTCCCACAGTAAATAATCCCTGAGCTCTCACTGTTTTTTTTAACATATTGCCCGATATAGCGTTTTTTATTAACACCTTTTAAAACAGAAAAATGGAGATTTTTCCGATCAAAACCAGTAACAAAAACCTCCGGCTTATACAAAGACAGTTGGTCCATGATGTCATCACGTACCAACTCTGTAGCCGTCGCCGTTAGTGCTGCAATAACAGGTCTATATGGCAGTTTATTCAATATATTCGCAATATTTCTATAGCTTGGTCTAAAATCATGTCCCCACTGAGAAACACAGTGGGCCTCATCAATAGCAATAAACTCAATTGTATTATAGCTGATGATATCTCTAATCAAGCGGCTTTCAATGCGTTCCGGGGCAATATAGATCATTTTATACCGTTGTGCCTTAATACCTTCATACCGATCCATCAGCTCCGCTTCGTCAAGTGTACTGTTAATATAGGTCGCTTCTATCCCCATATCTTTAAGGGTGTCCACTTGATCCTTCATCAAAGATATGAGTGGTGATATCACCAAAGTGACCCCCGAAAAAAGCAATGCAGGAATCTGATAACAAATAGATTTCCCTCCACCCGTCGGCATCAAAATAAGAGCATCGTTTCTATTCATAATGCATTCTATGGCCGGTCTTTGTCCTTCTTTAAAGTCCGTATAGCCATAATATTTTTTAAGACATGATTCTATTGTCCTTATTTCACTATATGTTTCCATTTGGCACCTCTTCTTGGTCTTACTCTTCTAAAACTTAATTTTTTTCCCCTATATGAATACTGTCCGGCGTCAAATGATAAATCATATCCTTGCGTTCAACTACAATCTTTATCTTATCTCGTACAGTCAAATCCTTATCTATTTTTTGAAGCAATTCTTTTGTCGGGTTCATGGCTATGGGATGACCTACTGACTTAAGCATCTCAAAATCACCAGCAGTATCTCCATAGGCATAGGATTGACTCAGCTCAATATTATACGCTGACACCAGTTTCTTTAATGCCTCTTTTTTATTATGACTGTCCCACATAGGGTGTACTTCACCTGTATAATAATGTTGGTCATTCATCTCATAGACAGAACCTACATAGTGATCAAATCCAAATTTCTGGCTGATTTCCCGAACCAATTCAAAAGGAGATCCTGATATGGTGATAATCTGATGTCCTTGGCTTTTATGCCATCTAATCTGATCCCTTGTATATGTATAGACACGGTCTCCATTTTGTTCGATTACCTTATTTGCAATAAATTCAACCTGTGTTCTATGAAGACCTCGTATGGCATCTATATAGATCTCTGCCATTCTAACCAAGTAATCATCATAGTTACCAATGCGTTTGTCCCATCTGTTATATTTCTCCCGTAGTTCTTTGTACCATACTTCACTACTTATGATATCTGACTTAATCATTTTCTTGAAAATAGCCGTAATCATACCCTCTCGGTATAGCGTTCCGTCAATATCAAAAAAAGCTGCTACCTTACTCATATAAACACCTCTATTCTTGAGATTTCTCCGATAGGTATAAACCCATTAATATTAGTAGTGTTCCGATTAATGTCATATATGTGATTTTTTCTTTTAGTACCCATGCAGACATGATTGTTGTAACGACTGGTACAAGATAAATATATTGGTTGGTTTTAACAGGTCCAATAACCTTAATGGCATTATTCCATAGTATGAAAGCCAATGATGAAGCAACAATACCTAAAAAGAGCATGCTGGCAACGATTCTAGAATTGATGACTTCAAAAGTTATGGGTTGTCCTTTAATGACTACGATAAGCAAGAGTACCAGTAAACCATATAAAAATACTTTTCTGGTGAGTTGAATCATATGGTAATCTTTCGAAGTCTTTTCCATCAAAACAGAATATACAGCAAACATCGCCGCCGCACCGAGAGCCAAGAAGTCCCCTATAGGCTCTACGCCTTCAAACTTACTACCATTAATGATGATTAGAAAAACGCCTAGGTAAGCCAGTATAAACCCAATAATACTTTTAAATGTAAAAAAATGTGTTTTATACACAACCATAGATAATATACCTGTTAGTAGTGGTATGGTCGACACAATCAAGCTTACATTAGAAGAATATGTGTGTTGTAATGCAGTATTCTCAAAAACAAAGTAAAAAGCAAGAGCCGCACCTATAAACAAAAAAAGCACTTCTTCTTTTATGGACGTTGGCTTTTTGAATTTGGGATATAACAGTGTTAAAAATACGATAGCCAGTAGGTAACGCACCACCAAAATCTGTAGTGGTGTGAATTGGTTCAACAAAATCTTGCTCACAATAAATGTGGAACTCCATATGGTAATCGTGATTACTGCAAATATATGTCCTTTAATGGATGTTTTCATGATGCACCTTATACTTTCTCTATTTTCTTCTCATCATTTTAACATAAAATACTAAATTTCTCATCTTGAATCTAAAAAAAGAAAAGACAACAGGTGATATCGGAATTATGGACCTATCAAAATGCCTCGCGGACTAAATAAATAGGAAGTGTCTCAAATAGCTTGAGTCACTTCCTATTTTTATATCAAAATATTATTAATTTCTAAAATATCACTTTTCTATATCCGATAATAGGTTCACGCATGTATCCGTCTAAAGCTGTAATTCTAACCCCATAAGAAGAAGTAGAATGAATAATCTGGCCATTACCAATAAATATGGCTACATGAGAGATTGATCCGCCATAGCCGTAAACTACCAAATCTCCAGGAAGGAGCTGGTTTCTTGCTATTGCAACGCCATTTTTACCTTGTCCTCTTGAAGAACGATCAAGTGCATAACCGAATTTCGCAAATATCTGACCGGTATAGCCTGAACAGTCGACACCACCTGTCAAGCTGGTGCCACCATAACGGTACCGTGTGCCAACAAAATTCTTCGCATATGCTACAAGCTGAGTTCTAACATCTGATACAGGTTGACTTGGATCGTACTTTTGAATGTAATCTTTATGAACATATCCTGTAATTTGACTATTTGACTTCACTTGATACCATGCATCAATCTCGCCAACGATGGTTACTTCCTCATTAGAGCTAAGCTTTCCAATGATATTGTTTGGATTGTTTAAATCCGGCTCAGATCTTAAGTTTAATATACTTGCTGTTACAATTGCTTTTATTTGCATAGGTGGTGCTAAGGTAATCTTGGCCACCGCTTTTTCTAGAGTAATGGTAGCATCTTCTTCATAATTCTCAAGTCGCCCTTGCCACTCTTTTTCCAAAAGATCATCTTCCAACATACGTTCAAAAACTCTGTAGTTCATAATAATGGCCTGCTCTGAGGTGCTAAAGCCATCCGGATTAATATTCTCATCACCCGTACCGGAAACAATCGTATTGGCAACCGCCAAATTGATGCTCTTCATAGCCCAACTTGAAATGGCATGTTGGTCATTAAATTCCGAATTGTTTTTGGTTGCTGTCAAAATCTGCACTTTATTTTCATCTTCGATTTTTTTTATCATACGCACCATCATAACAACCATTTGTTCTCTCGTCACTAACGCTTCAGGAACAAAAGTTTTTTCAGTGATGCCTGTTGCAATACCTGCTTCAAATGCTTTTAATATAAAAGCTTTGTTTGTGTCTTCAAATGGATTTTGTACCGCTTCTATATCAATGATGCTGTTGGTGGATGCTTCATACGTTTTTACCAACAATTCTACATATGCTTCTCTTGTTAATTTTTTCTGAAAATCTTGAACAAGTGTGTCTGTTACAAGATTAATCTCAACGGCTGATTCGATTTCCCTAGTTGCCCAAGAAGATGGTGTCGCTGCTTGTACACGAATACCCGCCGATAGACCTAGTGTCACCAATGTGCAAATACCTAGTGCTCTCACGCAATGCTTTTTGATTTGTGTCCCAAACATGTTAGCCTCCTTGAAGTCAAATGCTTTTTTCTTGAACCTTTCTCCTTATAAAATATCTAAGACTAGGGTTCAATCATTTCACCTCATTAACCAACATTATAGAGAAATTCTAATAATAAGTCAATAAAAATTTAACAAATATTTAATCTTTTAGAACTTCAAAAGTATGACAAAATCCCGTTTTAAAGCTTTTTAAATATTAAGACAATAATTTTTGTTAATAAATATTTAATAACTCTATTTTCCAATATATCATTTAGATGTTGCTAATAGGCGCATTCATCACTAACAATCCTATAAGCGGTTTTGTTGAATTCAAATCTACCTGTTGTGTAAATCATGATTCATCTGTAAAAACTCTTCTCTTGTAATATCACCACTTGCATAACGTCTACTTAGAATATCTTCAGGCTTATCTATGGAATGCAATGCCTCTACCTGTATTTCATGTTGTGTATCGTTTAAAAAAAACCGCCTAACAAGTCCTTTTGGGCCAAAAAATGTATACATCATAAACAACATCATTGAAAAACCTATAATCGGAAAAATCCACATACCGCCCCACCAAAAAAATGGTCCCATTACTCAACACCCTTTCATAATTATAATATCCTCATCATAACATACATACCTATTAATATCAATGACTGTTTATATAAATAATTATTGATGTTTTTGACTTTATCTTATATACTATAAGAAACTAACATATACATGTTATAAAGGTGGTGAAACTATCAATAACTTATCTCAACTCTTCAAGTTACTTAGTGACCATAGTCGGCTCATGATATTATTGGCACTTGAAGCGGAACCTGGAACCTTTATCTGTTTCAAAGCTCATTGAAAGGACTGGACTGTCACAGCCTCTGGTCTCCTTTCACTTAAAAGTGCTTCGAGAGTCCAACTTGGTTTTGACCCACAGAAGTGGGACTTTTGTTTACAATGCCGTATGTGATCAAGATTTAATTCCTCTTATTCGTCAGTTCGAAAAATATCAGACAGAGACATCCAATGATCCAAATCCATTCCCCTTTAATTGTCCACCTTGGCATAATACAAAGACATAATGATACCATCAACAATCATACTAAGAATATAGGAGGCACTCCCAATGGATACAAACAAATGTTGTGGTGATAGCGGTAAAGATTTTAAAGATATGGCCGGTAAAATGGAAGGCATGCCCAAAATGATGGGTGGCGGCTTTAATCCCATGGATATGTGCAAACAAATGACAGAAAGCATTACGACCACAGCAAGGATGGCTGGCTTTGCCACACCAGAAGTCCAAGTTATTTTTGAAGACTGGGTTCTTGAAGTTGAAAAAGAAATCATCCAACTCATCACTCAAGATATCAACATCACGCCTTCAAAAATTGCAGAGCATTTGAAAATAAGTGAAGATAGCGTTTTGTATTTCATCAGCAAACTTATTCGAGACAAAAAAATCATTGTCACCGGTCTAGCCCTTAAATAGACTTTTGAAAAGGTGTCGTCATAAGGTACAATAAATATGATTTTGAAGGTGGTCCCATAAAAACCCTTCCACAGTGCAGGAACTTCATGGTCGATGTCGGTTAAATATGGTACTACTGATTTCTTCAAAGCATTGTATGGGCAAACGAACTAAAGCCTATTAAAATGACACATTTGAGAAACCGAATGAGGAAAGAAAAAGCGCTGATCAATCACAGTTCTACATGGATGTAGAACTGTGATTGATCAGCGCTTTTTCTTGACGAAATGACGACCTATTACCGAGTAGATATGATACACCGGTTTTCCGATGACCGTACGAAGTGTAAGGCGAGGAAAAGCTGTGTGTTATAACTACGATTATGAAATTCTCATTCATCGATATCAAAACCACGTTACCCTTATAACCTATAATCTGCCTGAGCACCTACAGCTTTTGCCACTGAAGCTTCTTTAGGATTCTGTGCATAGACTTGGTAGTGCAAAATCATCTGATTCCTTTTAAAACCTGGGATATCAGAATTTTCACCCACTCTATCTATCGCCTTACTACGCTTAATATCAAGATTCTCACTTCGACTTTTATTAATCGTCGCACCTTGTTCAAAAGCATGACTTGCAGATACATGCTTGGAATGTACCTGCGAAGACTTCATATCATCCGTTTTAGCCTTACTACCTTGCTCTATTAATGACCCATCGCTCTCTGCTCGAGCCTGAGTTTTATTGTTTCGTGTTGTCCTGTCCGATTTTGACGACAGGGACATACTTTCATATGCGCGAATACCCATAGATCTGATGTTCATTCCATCACCTTCTTCAGTCATCCCGTTGTTCAATCTTACTACGATTAGAATACCATATGTTTATGAACATTATGTGTCCTGTCTGTTACCATTCTTTTAGCTATGCTAGAAAAGACCGTATTCCAACTCAATGGTATAATCACCACAAACTGCACATACATTAATACTTGCAATATAAGTACCGTCAACAATACCTTCATTTAACAATCGTGGTAAAGTCTTATCTTCATATGCCTTTGAAAGGCTGCTCATGACATATTTACCCGCCTTGGCAAATAGATAAAAATGAAACTCAAGAAATCGATAATAATGACTGTTGTCACTTTTATTGTTATGACAAGCTTCACAATCTTGGTCATAATACTCCATAGAAAAATCTACGAGATCATTTTCGTGAAGCAGATCTAATACTTCTTCCACTGTTATACCCGAAATCGGGTTGTCATCATCGTTTAGGAACATGCTGCATTTTTCACTGTCCAATCTAAATTTGTTATCATTGTAAATCCATTCATAACTTGACATTGTATTGACCCCTTTCTATTTTCTATACTGTACACTCTTAAATTAGTCTTAACTTTTCTGATGAAGCGTCTTAATAGCCTTAGCGAGATCTTCTACTTCCTCTAATGTTGTGTCAAAAGATGTTACCAACCTAATCATGCCACCGTCTTCTTCCCATGTCATCTGATAGAAATAAAAAGTATTCAAAAGGCTATCAATCCATGACTGAGGCATTTTTACAAACATCATATTACCGTATGGGATACTCATAAATTCAAGCACTTCTATACCTTTAATCTCATCGTAGAGCATTTTCATAGCATTGTTTGCTATGTGTGCATTCTCAAGATAGAGATTATCTTCTAACAAGGCAATGTACTGAGCGCTAATATAGCGCATCTTGGACATAAGCTGCATCCCTTGTTTTCTAGAGTATTTTAAACCGTCACTTGTTGACTGATCAAAAGAGACAATAGCTTCACCATACATCATGCCGTTTTTGGCACCACCAAAGGAGAGTACATCTACATCCGTATCTCCAATCATTTCATTCAAACTTATACCTAAAGCGGCTGCAGCATTGGCAATCCTAGCACCATCTACATGCAATAATAAGTCATGGCTATGAGCATAATCGGCTAATGCCTGTATCTCTTCAGTACTATAAAGCGTACCTAGTTCTGTAATCTGACTTATGGAGATGACTTTAGGTTGATTATGATGTTCGTTACCTATATCCAATAAAAATCTATCAATTGCAGCAGGTACCAATTTACCGTTTACATGAGGAACCGTTAACAACTTAGCACCTGTATAGTGTTCAAATGCGCCACATTCATCTACATTAATATGGGCTGTATCCACACAAATCACTGCTTCATAAGACTTAAGCAACGAACTTAACCCAATAACATTGGCGCCTGTACCATTTAGAACAAGACTGACTTCACAAGGCTGACTGAACAAAGCCTTGATTTTTTCTACTGCTTCTTTTGTAATCGGATCATCGCCGTAGGGGATAGCATGTTCCTGATTGGCACTAACAATCGCTTCCATTATTTTAGGGTGCACACTGGCTGTATTATCACTTTTAAAGGTTTTCATAGGTGATCTCCAATTCTATTTAGTCCTCCTGTAACCTTTCATTTATCACGCCATAAAAGACTTACATTCACACTTTATTCTCTCTTAATTATATGGTTAAGGTGTCAAAACTATATAGTTGAACTTTCGCATACAATATATAGTTTTGAATGTATCAACGTAATCTATATATTGTATGTGAATTTAGTGAAACTTAGTTTTGACCCTATAACCATACATACAAGCGCTAATTAATTATTATATAACAGAGTATAATACTACGTTCTAATGTTATATAAAAAAAGGTTAAGACCATCACGTCTCAACCCTATCAATTTCATACTATAATATTTCTTTTAAATAGCCAATTAGATGCTTAACTTTTTTGAATTGACTGTAATCGATATTAACCAAGTCTATATCATATTCTACTTCTAGTGCTTCTAGTACTTCTACCAAATCATCTTCATCCATTTGAAGATCGTCTTCAAAATCCATAGATGTACTGATTTCATTTGGGTCACCGTGTCCAATGACTTCTGCAATTATGCCTTTAACCACGTCTGTAATCATAGTTTACTCCTCATTTTCATAATCGTATTCATTTAAATCGTAATCTTCATACCTTAGGTTCTTAACAACTTGTCTTGAAGGCTTCTTATTTTTTTTTGGAATTATTTCATCTGTTTGTAACTTAAAATTGCGTCTTCTTTTCTCTTTTTGAATTAGAAATGTTTCAAAATCCAAAGGTTCTTGCCTTTCCATTCTTCTCTCCTCGTTGAAAATCGTTCATTCCATTAGCTTAGTCACCTATTTGCAAAACCATAAGAGACACCCCAAATGATAATCCCTTATAGAAAAAGGCTTAGAGCCCTATTCCCATATTTTCATTATAATCAATGATTCAAACTAGTCAAGCATTATTTTAACTTCTAAAATGGGCATCTAGGACTTAGCTGATAGAAATATCCAAAATTAAATAACGACAAAAAAAATACACCTCAAATTCAAAGATTATGAGGTGATTTTCTTATACGCCTAAACCGTATTGATTAGTATTCCGATGGTGCTGCTGAGAATGGGAAAAGTTGTTTTTTGGCCTCCTTAGCCGACACCATGCTTTTGCTATACCTATGGTTATATTCAAAAAACCATTGATCTTCTTCATTAAGTATAATGTCTAGAATTCGCCCCTCATAGGCTTGCATCGTTACATCCTTTTCCATCGTTTCCCAATGCGTATTCATATATTCAATTAAATCCGGCATACCATCCTCCGACAATGTTGTTAAGTAGTACAAATCCAGATTACCGGTCCATTCATATTGTCTTAGGTTATTACGAACAATCATAGCATCGATATTCACAAAGCTGATAACCAGATAATAAACAAGTCCGACCATGATACCCCATTCAATTACCTTATACTGCGATTTCCAGATTCCTAGAGCTATTAAGCTCATGAAAATAGCCATAAAGAGAAGAATCAGGTACACATATAGCCTAAGCCTTGTATAACCGTACATCGATTCATAAAGGTACATCTTGTAAAAAGAAGAAGCCATCATAATATAAGTACAAAAAACAGTTATAGTAAGACCAATCCTAATTGCCAAATTGCTTTTTACGAATTTCTTCACAAATAAAACGCCAAGCGTGTTCAATATGCTTAGTACTAAAAGTTCAAAAAAACCTTCTCTCGCATAACTGGCATAATCGTAGTTTTTAAGTAATTCTGTAGATTGGGCCAGAAAAAGAAATCGAATCTGAACATAGGCAAAGATCAAATAAAGTAGATTTAAAAGTAATAAAACAGTACCACCAACCAAAATCGGAATAACTTCGTGGTTCACTACAGGTGCTGCTGCGACCTCTGTTTTTTCCATTTTAATTTGGTTTAATCTAATCAAATAGATGCTTAACCCGTAAAAGAAACAAGCAATAATTACAAAGACAACAACCCTTTCAATCGTATCCCAAATGGCATCGGTTTCCAGAATCTCAAAACTTTGTTGCATTAACTCTCCAAAAGCTGCATCGGCACTGGTCATTAAGGCAGATGCAACCAACAATATAGGTAGTGCAATAATTAAGCCAATACCAATTTGCTTAAAAATACCTGCATGATTATTATAAGCTTTTGAACCGTGATTAAAATACTTAAAGAAGTTAGATAAAGCACCTATATAGTGGTTAATACTTTCAACTAAATAAGTCGGCCATTTAAAGGTTAGATGACTATAGCTTAAAGTCATGAGCAAACCGATTAATAAAAATGCCGATAACACTCTGATAACATCTACCGTTGTAACAGCAAAATTAAGGCTGAGTATGATTACATACCCACTAAGGTAGAAAAAATCTTTTCCTATTGGCAGCTTGGCTTCTTTTTTGAAATGCCATATAGCAGCGACCGTCAACACCGTAGTCATAAAAACAGAAATGCCTAAATCCTGATCCACAAAAAACAGCGTTGACATTAAAGCAATAGCAGTTGCATATATCCATGATTTTGACATATTATAATTCCTCCTCATCATAAACCAACAAGTCTCCCGGTTGGCAGTTTAACACTTCACATATTTTTTCCAA
>PGZS01000180.1 GCA_002841435.1 Firmicutes bacterium HGW-Firmicutes-3
AAGAGATTCAGACAGGTCTGGATTAGGTGATTGGTTTGTTAACCGTGAAAAGCTACCAAGTGGCTTGAAAGCATTAGCAGATTATGCAAATGAAAAAGGAATGGATTTTGGCCTGTGGTTTGAGCCTGAGATGGTGTCGCCGGATAGTGCGCTTTATAGGCGGCATCCGGATTGGTGTCTCCATGTTCCAAGTAGAGACCGTTCTGAAGCTAGAAACCAACTCATTTTAGATATGGGTCGAGAGGATGTAAGAAATTATTTGTTCCTGGCCATATCCAAAATCCTTGAAAGTGCGTCTATTCGATATGTTAAGTGGGATATGAACCGTAATATGACAGAAGTTGGCTCAGCTGTTTTGTCCAAATATCAACAAAAAGAAACCAGCCATCGTTATATGTTGGGTTTATATGATCTACTGGAAAAGATAACAAAAGCCTTCCCGGAGATACTTTTTGAAAGTTGCTCAGGAGGTGGAGGGCGTTTTGACCCTGGTATGCTTTACTATATGCCACAGACATGGACAAGTGATAATACGGATAGTTTTGAGCGACTTAAGATTCAATGGGGGACATCTATGCTATATCCGCCTATTTCCATGGGCGCACATGTGTCAGAAGTACCGAATCATCAAGTTATGCGAATGACGCCCTTGCATACGAGAGCACATGTGGCAATGGCTGCTAATTTGGGCTTTGAACTGGATTTGGCAAAACTAAGTGGAGAGGAAAAAACAGCTGTAAAAAACCACATAAACCGATATAAGTTCATTCGAGAAACGGTACAGTTAGGTGCATTTTATAGACTCATGAGCCCATATGAGAATAATGGTACTGCTTGGATGTTTATATCTATGGAGAAAAACCAGATTGTCTTATTTTATTATAGACATCTGGCCAAACCGAATGATATTGAGCCAAAGATTAAGCTTAGCTATCTAGACCCTGAAGGGCTATATCAGTTGGAAGATGGGCGACAGATTTATGGCGACACATTGATGAACTTTGGTCTTAGGCTACCAACAATGACAGGTGATTTTGATAGTGTGATGGTAATATTGGATAAGGTGGTATGAGTGTATAGAATCCGTAGAAGCATTCAAAACTATACATCATTGATTGAAGTTCAACTAAAAGTTCTAGCAATTTAATCTTATTAAAATAATTTTAGAATTATTTCATACTTTTTTTATGAATTGCTCATACTATGCACATAATTAATTGGTATAGTATGAGTACCCCTTATTCATATCTTTTGATATGAACGCCTTCATATTTTACTCCCTCATACAATATAGTAGAAAATAAGATCTGTTCATTTGAACAGATCTTATTTGTGTATATTCTGATACTAGTGTGACGACATATAAATCTATGTTTTATCTGTTTTTTTGAGAATCATTTTGTGAAAAAATATTGTAGGATGCATTATTTATGTAGAACTAGCAGTTAAGTTGTGAATATTTCAATAATACACAGAAAAGATATACTGAATTCATAATTTAGACATATTTATTTGCTATGATAAAACAGTAATAACTATCCCCCCTTTTATTATATAATATGCTTAGTCCTACCCAGCGTGAAGTAATATTCTACTGCGGTAGGGTATTTTTTGCTTTTTTTTAAATACGATGATAAAATGCTAAGGGAGAAAGAACAAAGTGTCGTGTTTTGCATGCAAATTGTTCACGAGTTACAATAAAAAGGAGCGACAAAATGAGACTTCGAAATGTAAAAAGAGCTTTTAACCGTATTAATGATTATGAGAAATTAATTACAGATCCAATAGAATATAAAGGCAGATGGCATACCTATTTTAATAATACCAATCCCATACACATTGAGATTGGCATGGGTAGAGGACGATTTTTAATTGAAAAGGCAAAAAAGAACCCGACAATCAATTATATCGGTTTTGAAAAATTCACAGTTGTATTGGTAAAAAGCTTGGAGAATATTAAAGAAGAAGGGCACATGGATAATCTGTGTGTGGTTCGGTATGATGCTCAAGACATATTAGAGATCTTTAATGAAAATGAAGTTTCAAGGGTGTATTTGAATTTTTCAGATCCATGGCCAAAAGAACGGCACTATAAAAGAAGACTAACCTATAGAGACTTTCTGAACAAATACAAGATTATTCTAAAGCCTGAAGGGTTACTATGTTTTAAGACAGACAACGAAGCACTTTTTAATTTTTCTTTGGAAGAGATGGATCATCTTGGTATGCATATTGTAAAAAAAACCAGAAACCTTCATGTTAGTCCATGGGTTCAAGACAATATTATGACAGAATATGAAGAGAAATTCACCAAAGAAGGCATGAACATCAATATGGTAGAAGCGTGTTATAGCACACTATAAGAGTGACAGACGCTCAACTTAAAAATTCTATAATCAGAGAAAAGACAATAAAAATCGCTATGGTAATAAGCAAAGGTGGTGTAAAGATGGACTGTTTTTCTTTTATGACTAAAGACTCTACGGTAGCCGTTTGCTCCAGTGCATCCTTCATATCTTCTTCGAAATCATGATTAACCACCGACTCTCGGTTGAGTTTCATGAAGACTTCAGTCGGAAGTTTTAAACTTCCCTTGAATACCTTATTATTTCTTTTAAGTAGTGAGCGTATAAGTAGGTAAGCAATAGGTATGAAGAACAATGCATAAATGGAAAGACCAATGAGCATGATCGCCAACTGGGCATTTGTAGGGTCGTTGCTAGCGGCTAGCTCACCCATTAACAGTTCATTGTCGGAGAAAGCTTTTATAATTATATTTGAAACATACAGCATGGTTGTGCTGGTTGCATTAATTGTAAAGTGTATGATAATAGCACTATAGATAGACTCGGTAATCAAAACAACATAGCACATTAGAGCACCCATCACAATGGCGTATAGAAACTGATTGATGTTTAAGTGGATGAATCCGAAGAACAAACCACTAATCATACAGGTTACAAGTACCGTTTCTTTTCTGTAATTGCTGATAATCAATGAACGGGTTAAAAGTTCTTCAAAAACGGCGGGAAAAACAGAAGTTAAAAGGATGACGAATAAATAGGGATAGTCCAAAACAGCAAGCAAAGTATCTTGAATCTGATTGCGGACAAAAAACTGTGAAAAAACATTAATAACACTTAGTGAAGGCATGATACTCCAGGCTATACCAATACAAATCATGGCATCGAGTAGTCGGATTTTATGTATATGTAAGGTTGGTTTAAAGGGGGATTTTGTTACAAGCATATAAGTAACAACAGATAAAGCTACGAAACCAAGTTGAGAAATCAAAATATTTGAGATGAAATTAACCTCCAGTTGCAACGTGTTAATAATCGTTGCTAGAGTAAGGTTACCTAATATGAAATAAGTAATGGTAATCATTTGAAATAAGTTGCCACGTTTGACGGAAAACATAAGTTACCTCCGGATGTCTTATAGAATATGCATCTATCATAACATAACTCCAAATCAGATGGTACAAAAAAGATATAAGATAATGAGAATAATGAAGAAACCGAACTTTACAGAAGATTGATACTGAATTATAATATAGTCATTACGATTGGCTGTTTGGAGGTTTTTAAAGATTATGAAAAGACTACTGGGTTTAATAGCTGTTTTTGCACTATGCCTTAGTTTGTATGCTAACGCAGCTAATGGTGGAGAGGTCTCTACTCCACAAGCAGAGTATCTAAGTGCAATTGGGTTACTAAAAGGTACCGGACAAGACTATGGTCTAAATCAATCTTTGACCCGTCAAGAAGCTGCGGTCATGATTGTTAGGTTAAGTGGTGACGAAGATTTGGTTATGTCGACAGATTTTGACCATCCTTTTGAGGATGTATCACCATGGGCGGCGTCTTATGTGGGTTATTTATACAACCGTGGATTGACCTTGGGTATATCATCTACAGAATTTGGTGCACTTGATTTTGTAACGCATGAACAATACGTGACGCTTTTACTAAGAGCATTGGCTTATGATGATTCAGCAGGTGACTTCACATGGTCAAAGAGTCTAAACAAAGCCAAAGAAATTGGGATGCTTTCTTTAGCAACACCGATGACGATGTTTACAAGAAAAGAGATGGTCAGTCTAACCTACAATACCTTATTTTGTAAAGTAAAAGGGAATAACACGACGCTACTGAATCAACTTCAAACTAAAAATGCTATTCCAAATATAATCGATAAAGCTGATAAAATCATAAACCTTGAGTTTTTTAATATACAAAACATGCCGGTATCCTATAATGCTTTGGTGCAGAATGTTGAAAAAATGATTTATGATATGGAAGAGACCCGAACATTTGATATGTCATTAATAAGTCGAGTGGATGTAAGTAATCTAATAGAAGATGCAAAGGTCGCTATGAATCAGGTTCCCATGTATTCATCCGTACTTAGTAGCTATAAGATTACACAACGAAGTAACAGTTTGGTTGTTTCTTTTGTGTATACAATTACAAAATCAGAACTTGAAATAGCAAAGCTTAAAGCAAAAGAAGTGGTG
>PGZS01000181.1 GCA_002841435.1 Firmicutes bacterium HGW-Firmicutes-3
CATTCAAAAGAAACTCATTAAAAAGTGTTATACAAGTTCAAAACCGGTTATCGTAGCCACACAAATGTTAGAGAGTATGACAGATAACCCGGTTCCAACTAGAGCTGAGGTATCAGATGTTGCCAATGCTATTTATGACGGAACCAGTGTTGTTATGCTTTCAGGAGAAACGGCTGCAGGTAAATATCCAATAGAAACCTTAAGAATGATGACAACGGTCATCTTAGAGACGGAAAACGACATTGACTATAAAGTCAAATTAGATGAAGGCGCATGGAAGGTTATTGACCAAAATGTGATTAATGCCATTAGCGAAGTTACAGTGATTGCTGCCTCAAAGATAGATGCAAAAGCCATTGTTGTACCGACCCGATCAGGTAATTCTGTAAGAATGATTTCAAGTTTTAGACCGGCGTGTCCAATTATTGCGATTACTTTAGAAGAAGGTCTACAGCGCCAGTTAAATCTGTCCTGGGGCATTAAACCGATGATGAGCAAATTTATAGGCGATCAGAAGGAATTTTTCGAGAAAGTTCTAGACCAAGCTGTAGCAACAAACTTAGTTGAAAATGGTGATTTAATCATTCTAACAGCAGGGATTCCTACTGGATATGATGGTAAGACCAACATGTTGAAAATGCACAAAGTTGGGGACGAAGTAATTGGTGGATAATCCTCCTCTATAGATATAACAAAAAAAGCGGCAGATTCGAATTTTATGAGTCTGCTGCTTTTTTTAACAAAAATATATGATCTAGACGAGATGATTGATGGTGAGTGTAGCGAGTCCTAAAAAGAAAAAGAATCCAAGCACATCGGTTACAGTGGTAACAAAGACGGCTGAGGCTAGAGCCGGGTCTATTTTGATTTTTTTTAGTAAAACAGGAACAAAGTAGCCTGAAATCGTTGCAACCACAAGGTTTAAGAACATGGCAAATCCGATAACCAAGCCAAATACTACGTTGCCGACCCAGTAGAAACCAAGAAAACCAACAACGAAGCCTAAACATAGTCCATTAATCAGACCAATGGCAACTTCTTTTTTTAAGATTTCTTTTTGATTCTCATAGGTCAATTCTCCAAGAGCAATACCACGGATAATCATGGTTAGGGTCTGAGTGCCGGCATTACCACCCATACCGGCTACTATGGGCATGAAGGTGGCTAAGGCTACTATTTTCACTATGGTGGCTTCAAAAAGACTAACAGTGGCCGCTGCTAGGATGGCTGTAACCAGGTTCACTAGAAGCCAAGGCAACCTAGATTTAATGGCTTTGCTGATTGAACCGGATATTTTTTCTTCTTCATCAAGACCTGCAAGTCGAAACATGTCCTCAGTATACTCGTCTCTAATGACCTCCATGACATCATCAACGGTTACGATACCTTGCATAACACCAAGATCATTAATAACCGGCATGGCCATAAAACCATATTTTTCAAAGATATGAGCGACTTCTTCTTGGTCCATTTCCACAGGTATTGTAATGATATTTTCTATCATAATATTTTTAATGGGTGTTTCAGGTGTAGAGACGATAATATCTCTTAAGCGAACAACACCCTTAAGTACATTGAGTTGATCTAAAACATAGACATAATAAGGTGTTTCCGAAGTCGGTGCCATATTTCTTAGAAACTCTATAGTAGCGTTGACGGTCATATTTTCATGAATGGCGATGAACTCCTTGGCCATGATACCACCGGCAGAAGTAGGGTCATAAGCAAGAAGTTCATTAACTTCATTGGCGTCATCTTGATCCAAGGACAAGATAATAGCATCTTTTTCAGCATCACCAATACTACCTAAAAGGTCAACCAGTTCATCGGAGGACATTTCAGCAATGATATGTTGCTTTCGTGTTTGAGAAAAAAGGGAAAGCAAGCTATATTTTTCATCATCATCTGCATAATCGATCAATTGGGCAATATAATCATCGGGTAATTTTTCAAGGATGGTAAGGGGGTCATCATCAGAACCAGATAGTGCTTCCAAAAAATCGACAGGGTGAATTTCATCAATCTCTTTTAATATTTCAAGAGATGTTTTATTTTTCATGTATTTTATGATTTCGCTCTTGTGTTCCATGGTATCACCTTCTTTTCAATAAGTACTATCATTATAAGGGTGGGTGTCAAGACTGTCAAATTTTCTATTTTTAAGGAATCAATAAGATAAACATGAATAAAAGACGCATGTATTTGCGTCTTTTATTTGAGATATTTAGTTTAGTAAATAAAACATTACGAGTATTAATTTATATGGTTTCCCATTGGCCGGTTTTGCCGGATTCAAACAGTTGATCGATGATACGCATGTTCATATAACTATCGTTTAAGGATATAGGAACAGGAGCATCTTCTCTTATAGCCTTTGAAAAAGCGGAAAAAAGGGCATCATATTGATTAGTAGGTTCAAAAGTAACAATACGTTCTCCGAGGCTATTGATCACTTTAACCTGCCCCTTAACATCATAATGGTCGTTAAACGGAATCAGTATCTCAATACTGCCTCCGGTACCATAGATTTTAACCTCCTGAATAGGATGCATACTTGTGCTAACAGTAAAAAGTGCTCTTGCCTTGCCAAAGTCCATAATACCGGAGCTTAGAACATCTGTGCCGAACAAATCAGAATAATGCAACATACCAAGAACCTTACTTGGTTCAGTGTTCATTATGAAACGTGCAGTTGAAACAGCATAACAACCGATATCCATTAGAGCACCGCCGCCGAACTCCTTATTGTTACGAATGTTTTTCGGATCATCGTTTTTATAGGTGAAGATGGTATGGATGGCGTTGATTTCACCAATACCTTTGACTTTTATGAGTTCTTTCACCATTTGCCATTTGGGATGGAAACGGTACATAAACGCCTCCATAACCTTGACCTCTTTTTCTTTTGCAAGAATCATGATTTCTTTTGTTTGAAAGGCATTCATGGTTAGAGGTTTTTCACAGATGACATGTTTACCTGCGAGAATCGATTTTTTTACCCATTCCAAATGCATATGATTGGGAAGGGGTATATAAACCGCTTCAATCTCAGGATCATCTAAAAGAGCTTCATAACTGCCATAAGCCTTTGGTATCTGCCAGTTGGCTGCAGCTTCTTTAGATTTTTCGAGATTTCTGGAAGCGAGTGCGATAATCTCTACTGTTTTAGAAGTGGTTAGCGGTAACATAATTCGGGTTAATAAATGTCCGGATACACCGATAACGCCAAGCTTGATTTTTCTCATTTTTATCTCCATCCTTTGTTTGTTTAGGGTTATTATATATATTCTAGCATTCTTATGAGCAAGCATCAAATGAAATATGAGCCAAGCTCATACTGTGGCTGTGCCACTTTCCTTGTTTCATTTCTTAGGCAAATATATGAGGGTGATGAGAAGGCCCAATAGACCAATGGCGCCTGTTACGGCAAAGCCCGCTATTAGGCCGTAGTTAAAGGCGATAAAACCCAGAAGCATAGGCCCAAAAACCATACCGATGCCATAAATGGCTTGAAACATACCCATAGCAGTAGCCCTTTTTTCCTGATCGATGTGTTCAATACCAAGTCCCATAAGGAGAGGGAAAACCAAACTACGCCCAACACCTGAAAAAAATTGAGCCACATACAAAAGCCATAACCTACCGATCCATGGCATGAGTATACAAAGAATAGCACTTATGATGAAACCGATACTAATGGTCATCCTTCGACCGAAGCGCACCGGGAAATAGGAACCGGCAAGTCTGGATATGAATATGGCGGGAATAATGGCAAGGGCGGTTAGTAGGCTCAGTTGAACATTTTTTGCCCCTAGATTCTTTGCAAGTATGGGCACGAAACCAAAGGCAGTGGCAAAGGTGATGAGTTGAGAGAGTATTGAGAGTAAAGACACAATCTGAAGTTGACGATTTTTTGCTACCTCCAAATAGTCCCTAAACTTAGATTTTTTGATGGGCACCGGTTTCTCATAAATGAAAAGCGCCGAAAGAAGGCCAATGATACCACCAATAGCAGCGAGTAGGAAAAGATATCGTGTACCAAAAGTATAGGATACTACGGCACCCAAGGCCATGGCAGTTAACTGACCTACAGCGTTGTATGAGTTCATAAGACCAATCGCTTTTGTAGCCTCTTCTTTCTTATAATAACTGGAGAAGGTAACTGTAAAAATTACCCACGTTGCAGCAGAAACACCAGCAAGTGACCTTGTTGCAAGTAGAGACAGTTGTGAAGGGAAGAAGAAAGTAATCAGAGCACTGATGGAAGCAATAAATAGGCCTAAAATAATAAAAATCTTACGTTTTCCCATCATATCAGAAAAGATACCAAGAGGAATCCTAAGTAACAGTTGTGTTAACCCGTATGAACCGGTTATTATACCAATCATTTTATAGCTAGCACCTAAAGTGTTGGCATAGGTGGAAAGTTCGGCAATATAGGCATAGAGTGAAAACCAAAACATACTGGTCGCAAAGGTGAAAAAATAAATAGAGTAACGTTCATGACGAGTGAAAAAATAAATAGAGTAACGTTCATGACGAGAAGGTTTCATAGAGATTTCCTTACATGGGGTCAGAGGCATAGAGCCTTATAAAAGGTGTTAACAGTTACCATTATAACAGGAAGTGGGTTATCAGAGATTAAGACATATAAGATTAATTATATGAAAGCGTCATGTATTTATTAAAAACCTCATGATTTCCTAGAGTCTTTTCTCTGAAAATGTGTTATATATAGAGTATACAGTTTATCGAACCAAAATGTGATAAAAAAATGATGAGTAGGTGCAAATGTGTCTTTATTTTGGTTGGTCGTATTACCCATTCTTACGGCGCTCATTGGTTATTTGAGCAACTATAAGAAAATTAAACGTTTGATCTGGGTTTCCCAAATCAGCACGTTTATTATGGCCATTATATTTTTTATAAGGGTCATCACTGAAGGTGCCATTACAGAAACGCTTGGTAATTATTCGGGTGCGATTAGTATCAATTTGGTGGCCGATGCAATCAGCAGTCTTTTTGTGGTTTTGACCACTTTTCTTTTTACAATTATGTTGTTGTTTAACTATCATAAGACGTATATGAATAAACTGTTTTTATTTTTATTTTTAACACTTCAGGGCTTGATTGTAGCCATCTTCTTATCTAACGACCTATTTGATATTTATACCCTTGTGGAAGTGGCCACGGTGGTGGTTAGTATTCTGATTATGTTTAAAAAAGACAGCCAGTCTCTATATGATGGCATGGTCTATTTGTTAACCAATCTGGTAGCTATGGCCTTCTTTTTATTTGGACTTGGTTATATCTACAAGATATTTGGAACCATGGATCTATCAGTAATAAAAGCTGGCATACCTTTCATTGAAAACAAGGATAGTCTGATATTGCCCTATGTTTTTTTAATTACAGCGATTGGACTCAAATCAGCCATCATGCCTCTTTTTAGTTGGTTGCCGAGGGCACATGGTACGCCATCGGCACCGTCCATTGTTTCGGCAGTACTGTCAGGTTTATATGTAAAAGGTGGCGTCTATCTTTTTATACGTTTTCAAGATACATTTAAGGCGGGTCTTGATACAACAAGTCTTTTCCTCTTAATTGGGTTTTTGACTGCGGTGCTTGGATTTGTATTTGCCTTATCTCAAACAGATATTAAGCTTATATTGGCATACCATACAGTCAGTCAAATTGGCTTAATAATCTTCGGACTTTCTATGAATTCGATATATAGTTATTACGGATCAATCTATCATATTATGAATCATGCGGTTTTCAAAGCGACGCTTTTTTTGACGGCAGGTATGATTATAGAAGAATATGAGACTAGGGACATAAGAAAAATAACAGGTGTTTTTAAACGCATGCCTTATGTGGCCATAATAATGAGTGTGGCCATATTAAGTATTACCGGAGCGCCATTGTTTAATGGTAGTGTATCCAAATTTCTAATAGAAAAGGGCATAGGTTATCAAACTTATCTTGAATATGGACTGTTATTAATTAATCTTGGGACCATTGTATCCTTTGTTAAATACGCAACCATGCTATTTGGTCCTCATGAGAAAAGATATCATGTTCGTTTCAATCAGAAAATAGCTCTGGGAATCTTGGCAACAGTTTGTGTCGTAACAGGTGTATTTGGACAAAGCATCATCAGTATCCTATTTAATTTGGAAGTCATCATGGATCTGAAAAGTTATCTTGTGAAAAGTGCACTCTATTTATCAAGCTTGATGCTAGGTTATCTATTTTATAAATATCTATATCCAAAGATTGGATTTTTCAGAACCATGCGTGAAATTGAATTGAGTTTTAACGAGATTATCTTCTCCATTGTATTCTTTTTTGGAAGTATGCTCAGTTTTCTTATGGTGGCATACTAAAAAGAGACCAAACCGGATGAGATGTTTTGTTAGTAAATCCAGGAATGACAAGTGAAAAGGAGGAAGATTATGAATAAACATATCGAAGCGATTTTAAATGAAAATAACCTCTGTGTTTTATGCACGGAACACGAAGGCAATCCTTATTGTTCTCTGATGACGTTTACTTTGGGAAAAGATAATAAAATATTGTATATGGTCGCCATAGATGACTCGAAAAAATATAGAAACATTGCTTTAAATCCAAGTGTAAGTATATTGATAGATAACAGGCAAAGTTTGGGCAAGGCATCTAAAAATGAAATCATATCT
>PGZS01000182.1 GCA_002841435.1 Firmicutes bacterium HGW-Firmicutes-3
CGGAACGTTTGAAACGAAAATCCGGAAGCGTTGGCACGAAACACCGAATCGACTGGCACGAATATCCGGTTCGGTTGGAAGATTCGACCGAAATATTCACTAAGTGACTTCTATTTCAGAAAAACTGTTTGAATAATAATGAGGAGGTTCCATGATGAAAGCAAAAGTTGATCGGGATACTTGTGTGGGATGCGGTTTATGCGAATCCGTTTGTCCGAATGTCTTTGAAATGAACAATGACAGTATCGCTGAAGTGATTGCTGAAGTAATTACTCCAGAAAATGAAGCGTGCGCATTAGAAGCTCAAGATGATTGTCCAGTGAGTGCAATAACCGTCGATTAAAATCGATTGCTTTAGAAACAGCATCAAAAAATGTTTGTTTAAATACGAATTGAAGAAGAATAAAAAAACAGGAGCTGGATTGATATCTGACTTGAGAGAGACGATGTTTTATCGCGCAAGTACCGCTTCATTACGAGCAGTCTTTGTTTAATTTCATAATGTCCCTCTCCTTTTCTTGCAAAGTTTTCTTAAGTGATTTGGTTTGATCAGCCGCTTCGTCACTGGTATTGATCTTAAAATCTCAACAAGTTTAAAACTCCTTAATATGCAAACTTTTTTTCTGCAATAGGTACCTGATTCATTTTCAGTGTTAACAACGACAATTAAAAATTATCCTCGCTTGATTGGCACTCTGATCGCGATTCAGGCAATAGCTGCACAAATTTTATAACATATTTCCACGCAAACAATGTGTATTAAGAAACGTATGTTTCGGTTGAGTGTTGAATAATTGATTCATTGGGCGACAGCATCTTTGTGAAGCCGGATGAGCCGGTTGTTGCAGGGGGCTGGTTGCCTTTTTTTTAAGAAATTTGATATTAATTCATTTGTTTGGTATAATATAAATATGAAAAGATAGTTGAGAATGTTGAGATGAATAATTTGCCAGGGTTTTGATTTGGAGTTTACCAAATAAAACAACATTAATAATATTTATGAGAGTTTATCAAGAAAGGAGAAATAATATGAATGAAAAAGTAACAATCGCAATTGAAAAAAGAGAAAATTTGAGTGGTAGTGTAGGTAAAAAACTAAGAAAGATAGGTTATATCCCAGGCGCTATCAATAGAAAAGGACTGGAATCAGTTTCAGTAAAAATAAAAAAAGATGAATTAATGAAAAACATATTTAAATATGGAAAGAACTATTTATTTACTCTCGATCTTGGGGGACAAGAATCATATGCGGCAATGATAAACGAGATGCAATATTCACCAATAAAAGGAGAAATATTAAATGTCGTTTTTCAGCAGGTATCAGTTACCGAACCAATCAAGTTCAATCTTAATATTAAAATAGTCGGCAAGGAAGCAATTGAATTAAAAAAACTTCATTTTGTCCAGCAAATGGATAAAATACTTGTGACAGGATTACCACAGGATATACCTGATTCTCTTGAAATTGATGTAACTGATCTTAATTTGAACGATAAAATATGTATCAGTGATGTTAAATTTCCAAAAGGAATTGAAACAGAAATTGAAGCAGATAAAATAGTATTGGTGATAAATGAAACGAGATTAGATGATACGGTCACAGAAGATGTATCAGATGATAAAAACCCAGAAGCTGTGACCGAAGAAAAGCAGTAAAGCTTAATAATCAGGCATGTAGACCACAATATCAAGGAAGTAGGCTTTGCAAAAATATCCTTGGTAACATTTTCAGATTTCGCAAAATGCGTGGTATGTATAAAAAGTGTAATTACCCCTGGCATCTTATAAGATTCCAGGGGCAATTTTTGTTTTTTTTTGATCGTTTCGTAATTAATGGTAACAAATATTTAGAAAATACTTTTATGCGAGTATGGTCAGGGGCGGATAAAATATTCCGGGTTTGCAGTTGTAAAAACATCACGTAAATTCGTAACTGTGTCGAGGTGTTGATGGAGAGCGTTTCGTCCGTCAAGTGGGCTTCGTTTTTTAATCGCATCAACAATGCCTTGATGATCACGGATTATTTGCTCATAACGTTTTTCATCGCGCAGTTCGAAATTTTTCCAGCGTTTAACATGAACATACTCTTCTTTTAGAAGGTCGAGCACATTGCCTTTTCCGACGGCATTCAACAGATTACGGTGAAAGGCTGTGTCGGCTGTATTGAAATCATCAACCGTTATTTCATGGCTGATGATTTTTTTTTGTTCCGTAATATTTGCGTCTAAATGATCGATGAGTTCCGTCGCATCCGAAAGATCTATAACCCGGTACAGGGCTTCCTGCTCCACGGCTTCTCGTACGTATAAAATGTCTTCTACCAGTTTCATGTCAATTAAGCTGACATAGGTGCCACGTTGGGGGTAGACAGTAATCAGCCCCTGAGCTTTTAGTTGGGTGATGGCATTGCGGACAATGTGCCGGGAGACCCCATAGGTCTCACAGAGATCATTTTCGCTGATGCGGACACCAGGCATATAAACAAGGGTTTCAATTTTATGAAATAAATCCTGGTAGACTTCTTCAGTAGTTAAAAAATTTCGATTGACAAGATGCATTAAGTTGTCCTCCTTCAGATTTGATCATCGAAAAGTAAATAGTGAGTCTTTTTAAACATTAATTATAATATTTATTAGTCTGATTTGCAATCATATTTTGAAAACGATGCGAATTCAGAAGATTTACATTTGGATGGGCATGAACATTTCATAACAACGTTTACATTGGTGGAAAATAATTTAGAATATTGTTCGAATATTTACAAATTAAATGTTTACATAAGATTAAAAGTATGCTAGAATGATTTCAAATTTAACTTGTCAACAAGTAAACAAGGATACAAGAGGACAAGAATACGATACAAGGAGAAGATTATGTCACTTAAACTATTAGAAGGTGTAAAGGTCTTGGAATTGGCTACGTTCATTGCTGCACCGGCGGCAACACGAGCAATGGCCGATTGGGGTGCTCAGGTTATTAAAATTGAATCCATCGGAGGAGATCCGATCCGTTATGTTGGACCAGGAAATAAAATGCCTTTAGATCAGGACGAAAGTCTGGCTTTCGATTTTGAAAACGCCAACAAACAGGGTATCGCCTTGAATCTCAAAAGTGCAAAGGGGATGGAGATTTTCATGAAGCTTCTCGATGAAGCGGATATTTTCGTCACCAATCTGAGAACTCAGGCATTGGTTAAACTTGGTATCGATTATGAAACCCTTTCCAATAAAAAACCAGAATTGGTCTTTGGACAGGTATTAGGTTATGGAGCCAAGGGTCCATTAAAAGACAAACCAGGATTTGACTTTACCGCTTTTGCAGCCCGCGGCGGATACAGCGGTACCTTATATGAAAAAGGCACTTCGCCGGTGAATATTGTCCCTGGTTTTGGTGACCATGCGTGTGGGATGTACTTGGCAACAGGTCTGCTGGCAGCTTATATCCATGCCATAAAAACAGGTAAAGGCGAAAAAGTAACCGTCAGCTTATATCATGCTGCTGTTTATGGTTTAGCCATCATGATCCATTCAGCACAATATGGTAACAAGTATCCAATCAGTCGCGAAGATATGCTAAATCCGCTGCAATCGACTTTCATCACAAAAGATGAAGTTTGGGTTCAGTTGGCATTGCCAGACTATAACCGTACCATCGGTAAATTTAGTGAAGTCATCGGTCAACCTGAACTGGCTAAAGACGAACGGTTCGATACTTTGGCCCACGTGTCCCAAAATCCGCAGGAACTGAATCGTATTATTTTTGCGGCAATCAAAGAAAAAACTTTGGCAGAGTGTACAAAAATGTTTGATGAAGCAGATCTTTGTTTTGAAATCTGTCAGACCTGGGAACAGGTTGTTGAAGATCCTCAAGCCTGGGAGAGTGATATTTTTGCCAAACTGGATTATCCATCCGGACCTAAAGCGATGACTAGAACACCAGTTATGTTTGAAAATGCTGGCTTACCGGATTATAAAAAAGGCCCAACCTATGGTGGCAATACCGACGAAATCTTAAGCAGTATCGGCTTTACCACTGAAGATATTGAGGCAATGAAAGGAAAGGGTGAAATACAATAATACGGACACTGGGAATTGATATCGGGTCAACCACCTCGAAATGCGTTTTGCTGGAAGATGGTGAACGTATTATCGGAACGGAGCTTCTGGTTGCTGGCATTGGGACAGTTGGTGCTGAAAAAATCATGGAAACGGTCCTCAAAAAGGCTGATCTGAGCCGCGATGATATTGACTTTGTGATGGCAACCGGCTACGGACGTCGAAATTTTGATCCGGCTCACGGCGAGTTAAGTGAGTTGAGCTGCCATGCCAAAGGGGTGCTGTTTACAAATCCCCAGGTTCGTACGATCATTGATATTGGCGGCCAGGATGCCAAGGTGTTGCGGATCAATGACAAAGGGGTCATGGAAAATTTCATGATGAATGATAAATGCGCCGCCGGAACCGGCCGGTTTTTAGACGTGATGGCAAACATTCTCCAGATGCC
>PGZS01000183.1 GCA_002841435.1 Firmicutes bacterium HGW-Firmicutes-3
AAGAATGCGGGGAGAATCTTTAGTATGGAATTACTTCCTAAAGAACTCTATGCGATTATCACCAATTTATACGGTGAAATCTTATATGAAATCCGTAAACCCATCGTTAATCCTGAACTCAATTATTATTTAACTGAAATCATGAAAACGATTGATGAGCTTAAGCAAAATACGTTTGATTCGATTTATGGAATCATCGGTATTGGCGTCGGCGTTTACGGGATTTTGTCAAAGGATAAGAAAATTAAATTTACGACATTCAACTCTTGGAAAGATGTTGAACTTAAGAAAATCATTGAAGATTATAGCGGTATTAAAACCTATGTCGAGAATGAAGCCAACATTTCTGCATTAGGAGAAAAAATATCCTACCCTGATTTTGATTCTTTAGTCTCTTTAAACATTGGAACGGGTGTTGGGGTCGGTATTATCATTGGAAATGCCCTTTATACCGGTAATGATGGTTATGCCGGCGAATTCGGTCATACGATCATCGTACCCAACGGAAAACAATGTATTTGCGGCAATAAAGGCTGCTTAGAACGTTATACGGCCAATGACGCTGTGATAGAACGGTATTTTGAACTTACGAATGAAACGATTACCCTAGAAACTTTCATCAATAAATATAAACAAGCAGATAAGTACGTCATTCAAGTCTATCAAGAATTTATTAATTACGTGAGTATCGCTATCAATAATATCGCACAGACGATTAACCCTAAAGCGATTATTATCAGTAATAAGATTGTTGAAGATATTCCAGAAAGCATTTCACTGATTAAAAACGGATTAAGGTCTAAAATTATGAATTTAGAACTTTTGACAACGTCTAAGTTCAAATCGAAAACAAATGTGTTAGGCTTAACGCATTTGTTAATACAAGAGTTCTTCAATGTTTCGAATTTCTATTCAAGAAACTAATAAAAAGGGTTGTTGCCGAAGTTAAAAACTTAATGACAATCGATAAATTCAATTAAATCAATAGCACTATAGCGCTTTCATAAGTTAGTTTATCAAACAAATTATGGTATGTAAACAACATTTTTTTCATTAAAAAATCAAAACTATAATTTCTAACTATCGATTTATCTCGTAGTTTAGGCCATAAATCGGTGAAAAAAATTAATGCTTAAAATAAGTTTTAAACTAAGTTAAACGTATTGATTTATAGCGATTTTTTCACTGTTAGATTTTTCATTCTCTAGTTTAGTGAACATAAATAAAACACGACAAAACGCTGTCGTGTTTTATTATTGCTTTTTTATCGAATTAATCACTGAATTTCAATAAATTAAAATACTGTACTGTCAATCATAATCTTTCTTGATTCATTTGAACTTAAAGTAGCTAATTCTAATAGACGGATAACTTTCGCACAAAACTCAGGTTTGACCAAAAGTTCTTTATTATGGACCATTACTTCATAGATATTATCAAAATAACATTGATATTGTCCCTTTTCTGTAACTATGACGTTTGAAGTGATTATGTTATTATCATAGACAGTCAAAGTTCCATAATTTTCAGGCGTATCTTCACCAAATCCTAAAGCATTGGGTTTCATTCCGTTAATCAAAGCTTGTTCTTGAACATCGGTTCCTACTTTTATAAAAGAACCTTTTTTACCCCATACCGCGAAATTAGGGAATCTTCCAATCGCAGTTTCACTGGCGTATACTCTCACTTGCATAGAATCATAAAATAATATAACTTGGAAATAATCAATCGAACCTGATACTTCTCTTTCTTTCCTTAAATCGGCGTATATTGCCTTAGGAAATCCAAATAGTGTGACTGCTTGATCGATAAGATGGACTCCTAAGTCGTATAAGACATTGATACCAACGCCGCCGGTTGCTTTCCATACTTTTGAACTCTTACCAACAACGAAACGATTAAAACGAGACTCATAGTTCACAATATCGCCTATTGTACCTTCATCTATGAGTTTCTTTACAGTTAGAAAATCTCCATCCCAACGCCTGTTTTGAAAGACAGAAAACATAACTTTATTATTTTTTGCAATTTCACAAAGTTCTAAAGCTTCTTGATACGTGATGGTCATGGGTTTTTCAACGATCACGGATTTATGCTTTAATAAGGCAAGTTTAGATAATGAGTAATGTGAATCATTCGGGGTACAAATAATCACTAAATCAATATTACTGGTTAGTAATTGTTCAAATTCATGAACAACAGTGACGTAAGGATACACCTCTTTTGATTTTTCAGTTGATCTCTCATATACCTTTACCAGATTAAAGCGTGGATCAACATCGATGAAAGGCGCATGAAATACTCTCGCAGACATTCCAAATCCAGCAATACCAACATTGATTATTTTCATTCATAGTCCTCCAACTTTATTTTAAAGATGTTTATGGCATTCATTATATCATGAGAATATCCAATAAAACCAATTAAAATTGACTTAATAATAACCGATTTGTGGAATAACTTATAAGTTATATACTTCAAATAAAGTCTATAAAAATGTGAAATCTGGATGGTTGTAAATCAAGAGTATGTTTCTAATCAAGTCTTAATAGCAAAAAAGTAAAAGTCAAACAAATAGATAATAAAAAGATACTGTCTTGATGTATAAATGTTACATCCAACAGTATCAATATCAACTTGATATTTAAATCAAATCGGTTATTATGATTGAAAATTATAAGGAAGGATCACAGAAAATGTTGTTCCAACATTCAATTGACTTTCAAAGGAGATGGTTCCACCAAGTTTCTCAACGATTTTTTTCGTAATCGATAATCCCAGTCCATTTCCAGATTGATTTCTAGATTGATCAGAGATAAAAAACTGATTAAATATCTGTTTTTGATCCCCTTCACTAATTCCCGATCCAGTGTCGGTAATCATGAAATGAATTCCATTTCTTGTATGGAGTGAAATGGTTATTTTTCCACTCATAGGCGTGAATTTAATGGCGTTTCCAATTAAATTCTGCCAGATTTGAAATGTTAATTCTTTATTTCCTTGCGTCTTGATTTCTTCAAGGTCCAGCTCAAATTCAATCAACTTGCCTTCCCAATCTAATTGCGTTAGTTGGAGTACGTTACGGATTTGTTCATCGATTGAAAAAGTATCTTCTTTTTTAATAATCTCAACGCTATCGAGTAATGAAATCTGTAATAAATCATGGGATAGTTTTGAGAGCCGGTCAATTTCATGAATGATAATATCCGTATATTCGATGGTTTCATCTTTTGTCAATTCACCATGATTGATTAATTCAGCGTAGCCTTTAATTGAAGATAAGGGCGTTTTAAATTCATGCGAGACATTACGTGCAAAATCCTTATTCAAGTATTCATTGGCTTGAAGTTCTTTAGCCATCAAATTGAGATTCTTAGCAAGCGTCGATATTTCATCTTGGCCACCAATATCAACACTAATCTGGTAATCACCTTTCTCGATGTCAAGAATCGCAGTATTTAACTTTTTAATGCGACGGACCAAGATGAAATCAACTCCAATCGCAAAGAGTAAAAGGTTGCTAAAACCCATTGAAATCATAGCAAGAAAGAATCCGCTCGTGCCAATTAAATCTGGAATCGTTGTTTCTTCGACGAAAACGATGAGAATTCTCGTAATCAAGGAAACGAAAAAGAAGACAAGCAATAAAGTACCAATGATTTTAGTCGATAGTTTTTTCATTTCAACACCGCCTTATAACCAATTCCGCGAACAGTCACGAGGTCAACGTCTTCGCAGATCAGTTTTTCCCTGATTCGTTTCATGTGAGTATCGATCGTTCGGTCTAAACTTTCACTATCAAATCCCCAGATTTCATCAAGTAACTGATTTCTTGTAAAGATAATGCCTGGATTAGAGATAAGTTTATAGAGTAATAAAAACTCTTTTTTGGTGAATTCAATCATTTCGCCCTTTACGCTCACCCCATTTGTGAGGTAATTGAGTGAAAGACTCTTATAATCGATTTTATTTTCACTGGTAATTTTATATCTTCGTAATAATGCTTTAATTCTTAAAACTAATTCTTTCATATCGATGGGTTTAACCATATAGTCATCGGTTCCGCTTTGAAACCCTAATTCTTTATCTTCATAGGATTCTAATGCGGTGAGAATCAAGATGGGAATGTCTTTATCCATCGACCTAATTTTACGTGCTAATTCTGTACCTGACATCTTTGGCATCAAGACATCGGTGATTAAGAGGTCAAAGTGTTGATTCATATAAGCTTCAAACGCCAATTCTCCATCGACTGTCCCAACAACATCAAATCCGTTTTGGGACAGATGGAGAGTGATTAATTTCCTGATAAAAGGGTCATCTTCAGCGACTAATATTTTAAACATTTTATTGACCTCCTTTTAGAAATATATCATCAATTACTTTAATTATATCTCATTTCAAATGAATCCTGTTATTTTATTCAGTTCTTAAAGCGACAACTGGATCTTTCTTCGCTGCAATTTTACTTGGAATAAGACCGGCAACAAA
>PGZS01000184.1 GCA_002841435.1 Firmicutes bacterium HGW-Firmicutes-3
TAAAACTAAGCCACAGCGCCTAAGTTCATTATAGTAAAAATAAAACAAATGAGCATTGAATTTTACTATATGTTCATTATACAAGGAGATATTATGAAACCATCGAACACAGGCTTAAAAATTGCATTCTTGCTTTATTTACTCATTAGTATTTATATTGGTAAGGTATGGGGGCTTAGAATACTAGGGAAGATTTCACCCATTTTTTCAATATCACTTGCAGTTTTCATGATTGTCAGTCCAAAGCTAATTATAACATCTGAAAATCGTTTGGATAACGATAATGCTTATAGACTAGCTGGATGTGTGATATTATTCTTTACATTTATATATGTATTTATTTAAGGTAGATCATACTGCAAAAGAGTCATTACACTCAGTTTTGAGAAGTGATATTTTTTCCACAAGTTTTTTCATTTCTATATAAACTTCAGTGTAAAAAATGTATAATAATGATAAGAAACACCATAAACTTGGTGAATGATACAAGGAGGTCATTATGATATATGATCTTAAGATGTTCGATGTCATGTCTGCTTTTATTAGCGCAATTGATGTAGTAAACCCGATTCTAAAACATCATCATAGGCGTGTAGCCATAATCGCCTATTACCTAGGTGAGGCTTGTGGACTTAATACCTTTCAACAATCCAACCTAATATTGGCATGTAGTCTTCATGATATAGGTGCCTTAACTGTAAAAGATAGTCTTGAACTCAAAGAATTAGATGTTGTGAACCCGGAAGCCCATGAAAGATTAGGTGCGGGCATTATTTCTACTTTTGCACCTTTTGAACACATGAGTAGAATCATTCGCCATCATCATGTAAAAGCTTCCGATAAAGCCATTAATGATGAACTTGCTGTGCCCTATGAATCTTTTATTTTGCATTTGGCGGACCGAATTGAAATTCTTTTAAAAACGGATGAATTAGCTTTGAACCAAAAAGCATATATCATAAATAAGCTTAGCGAGTTGAAGGGTACTTTGTTTGATGAGACAGTTTTTAGTGTTTTTCTTGAATTGGCTGATAAAGAACAATTCTGGTTTGACATTGACTATATGGGTATGCATGACCTTCTGGAAAGAGTTGATTTTGAATGCTTTTCTATTGAGAATACTCTTGAGACGGTCAACGATCTCGTATCTACTTTAAGTAAAGTAATTGATTACAAATCTCGTTACACAGCAGCGCATTCTGCCCGTGTAGCTCATGTTGCTTTCAGACTGGCAAAACAATTGAATTTGGAAGATAAGATATGTTCCGGTATTAAACTAGCAGCCTATATGCATGACTTTGGTAAGATTGCTATTCCTACAGAGATATTGGAAAAACCTTCTTCACTAACTAAGGAAGAATTTAACATCATGATGACACATCCCTATTATACCTATGAAATATTAAAACATGTAAAGGGTATAGAAGAATTGGCAATGTGGGCAGGCTCTCATCATGAAAAATTGGATAATTCCGGATACCCGAAGAAGATGAAGGCACAAAAATTAAGTATAGAAATTGAGATTATTATATATGCGGATATCTTTTCAGCACTCTCAGAAGACCGTCCTTATAGAAAGTCCATGGGACTAAATAAGGTAATGGAGACGATTAAAAATGAATATAAAGATATTGTAGGCAATACCGTTTATGATGTTTTGCTTCCTATTGCAGAAGTACTTTTTTGTGAAATTATGGAGATACGTGAAACAATTAATGAAGAATATGATCATATCATCCATCCGGAAAAATAAAGCATTGCGTATTACATCGTGTAAACAAACTTTACATAAATATGAATAAACCTCACATAGGCGCCATAAAGGCTTAACCTTCATATGATATCTTTTAGGTGATAGAGAAGATATCCATTTTGATAATAGCCACCTATGGAGGTTAAAATGAAAATAACGATTTTTACAGATACTTTTTTACCACAGGTCAATGGTGTCACCAATACCTTAAGACGATTTGGCGAATATTTAAAAGCCAATCACATTGAGTATATTTTTGTAACACCGGAACAAAAAAGCGAAAGTGATTTACCCTACAATATCGAAGCTTTTTTATCTACGCCTTTCTTTTTATATCCTGAATGCCGTCTAACTTTCCCTAATTTAATTCGATTAAACAAAAGGCTAGATGCTTTTGGACCGGACATTATATTTACAATGACGGAATTCACCATGGGTCTATGTGGTCTAAACTATGGTAAAACGCACAATATTCCTGTAGTCTCAAACTATTCTACGAACTTCTCGACCATACTAAAATCTTATAAATTAGGCATCCTTGAAAAACTGACAGATAAATACTTAGCCTGGTTTCACCAAGAAGCCACTAAAACTGTGACCCCATCCGTTGAATCTGAAAAAACACTAAAAAAGATGGGTGTTTTAAGAACGGGCATTTTTGGTAGAGGCATTGATTTTGACCACTTTTCAATGGATAAACGATCCGCCCAACTTAGGAAAGCTTTGGGCCTAGAAGGTAAACTGGGATTGCTTTATGTGGGCAGATTATCACCTGAGAAGGATTTAGATGTACTAAGAGATGCAATGCAACTCTTAAATCATACATATTCGGATAAAATTCAATTGGTGATTACCGGTGAAGGTCCGATGGAAAATGAACTTAAAAAAACCATGCCGGCTAATGTGGTATTTACCGGTTACAAAAGAGGAGAAGCATTAGCAGAAATCTATGCCAGCTGTGATATCTTTGCTTTCCCTTCCTCTTTTGAAACGTTTGGTAATGTTGTGCTAGAGGCTTTTGCTTCAGGACTTCCTGTAGTCGGTGTGAATATGGGTGGTGTAAAGACGTTGATTGATCCAGGGCACAATGGGTTTTTAGTGGAACCAAATGACAGCGAAGCCTTTGCCCTTGCTCTTGAGAAGTTGATTGTAAATGACATAATGCGCCATCAATTTGGAACCAGAGGCAGAAGTTATGCAAAAGGAAAAGCTTGGGATGCTGTATTTAATACATTATTAGAGGACTTTGCTACTATTATTCGAGATTGTGAAGCGTTACCAGAACCAGAGTTGAAGTCCTATTACCAAGAAAAAAACAGTATCGCCTAATATGAAAACACTTAATGATGAACATACGACAAACTTCTTTGCACTAGGTACTTATCGATTACGACATCCTTTATTCTTATTGTTCAAGCCCACGCTCGTATGTTACCCTTATTTTGTTGTTTTTGAGACCATAAATCATCATGAAATAAAAGGCAAAAAAACAAACATCCCTATGGTAACCCCTACATCTCCTCTCTCAGTTTTGAAGGGGAATATTTCGAGGGACTGGATGAAGCCTGCTTGGAAACACCGTCAAGCAACAATGAAAGTGGCCACTTATCTCTACAATTATGTATGACACAACCGCATATGACCTTAAACAGTGTTAAAATGCAATCCGTAACATCTATTAGAAGCACTTCGGATTCAAATAGCTTTTTTGTAGAAGGGCCCAAGCGGTGGCGCTGGCATCTATATGCTTCCAAAATGATTCAGGCTCTAGGGAAATACGCTTTTTATGACAACAGAAGAAGTGGAAAAAGTTATTTTTCATTCAAAAATAAGTATTCAAAATTTGAAATGATATGGTTAGGTCTTTCTTGCGGTCCCATTGGATTTGGTGATCAACTTGGAAAAGAAAATATGTCCTTAATTAATAAGGTTATAAAATCAGATGGGGAGATCATTAAACCGGACGTACCTGTAGTGCCTTTAGATGCCTGTTATATATACAATCCCTATGATGTATCCTCTAAAAAAGGTGTAACGGTATTTAGCTACAGTCAGATTTCATCAAATATTCAGGCCTATAAAGTACTCTATTTGTTAAGCTTTAATATGAATCCTATCGGTAAAAAAGTAACCACGACCTATGCATTAAAAGAGACCCATCATACAAAAGCAGGTAGCTACGTTGTTTATGATTATTTTTCAATGACACTTCAAGTGTGTAATGAACAAGACCTTAAGACCTATTCTATGAAGGGCAGAAAAATATATTATCATATAGGCGCGCCCATTGTTCACGGATTTGCTTATATTGGAGATGTATCCAAGCATGTTTGTGCCAGTAGCAAGTTGGTGGAGCACCTAGACATTGGGCCTAATTCAGTGACCATAGATATAAGCTATGTAGAACGATCACTGCAATCTCAGTGGGTATGCTATAGTCAGCTTAAACCTCAAAGGATTACGTGTGACTCAACGGAAATTGCTTATGAATTTAAAGAGGGGAAGTTACGCTTTGATTTGAAAGACTTAAAGCCTGACTTGGTAGACTTGAATAAAGCCAGAATCAGAATAAAATATTCGGCAGAATAAAGATATCTACCCTTTAACCCTCATTTTCAATAAAGTGAGGGTA
>PGZS01000185.1 GCA_002841435.1 Firmicutes bacterium HGW-Firmicutes-3
GGTAATATTAACGCTGAGATGACGAGAGACGAATTGACAGAAGTCAAAGCCATGTACTATGCGACAGGGGCCAATATGGAGGGTATAGATGAAAACAGAGCTTACAACACAAAATAAGATTTTTAACGAAGTGAAAAAGTTTTCAAGTCAACACACCTATGTCTTTTCATTTCTTGCATTGTTGCTCATTGCGGTCTTAATCAACAAGAATTTTTTATCCTACTCCTATTTATCGACGCTTATCTTACAATCCACCATCAAAGGCATTATTGCCCTTGGAATGACGCTTGTTATCATATCAGGACAGATTGACTTATCCGTAGGTTCTATTACAGCGTTGGTTTCTGGTCTTGGGGTGGTGGTGCTTAATACCACAGAAAACATGTTGGTCATGCTGTTATTTTGTATGGTTTTTGGTCTGTTTCTAGGGACCATTAATGGTCTACTGGTCACAAAAGGTAGGATAGCACCCTTTATTGTCACCTTGGCCACTTTAAGTGCATTTAGATCCATCATTGTTCAACTGGGACAAGGTGGTCCCTTTAATGTAAGCGAAAACGTCTATCAAAGCTTCAGGCTTATAGCCGTAGGTACGATTTTTAAAATACCCAATCTGGCCATCATTTTTGTCATTGTAACCGCTATTGTATATGTTGTTATGGAGAAAACCAAGTTTGGTCGCTACATATATGCCGTAGGCTCTAACGAAAAAGCAGCATCCCTTGCAGGCATTAATGTGGTTCGAATCAAGACCCTATGCTTTTCTATTACCGGACTTTTAACAGGTATATCCGCTTTCTTATTGGCTTCTAGATTAACATCGATTACAGCACCCAATGCCGGTGTGTCCTTTGAGCTAGATGCAATAGCAGCGGTAGCCATAGGTGGTACATCCATGAATGGTGGTAGAGGTAGAATCATCGGAACTTTCCTTGGCATCATCATGCTCCAGATGATTGAAGGTATTTTGATTGCAGCAAAGATACCACCATTTTTAACGGGTCTGGTAAAAGGTGTGATTATTATCCTAGCTGTATTGTTACAGAGCAAGAAAGAAAAATCTTAACACTTAAGCTTGAGTACTTTTGTTGAAGAATACTTTTATGCCGAGTAATGCCATTAGAAAACCGGTGATAACAAAAAGAATTTCGATTGCGACAATGTCAGCGATAGGTCCTACGATGACCATACCTAGGGGCATGACGCCAGCCATTACGATCTGAGTCAAACCGAAGATTCTTCCCTGCATATTGTTATCGATTTTTTCTTGGAGCAATGTGGTGATAGCAGCAACAAAAAATGGTACGATAAGTCCACTTAGAAACATAAAAAATAGGTAGATGGAAAAGTATTTGGAGAGTCCAAGACCAAGGGTAAAAATACCCAATAAGCTACAAGAAATAGCGATGGTATGGCTAAGGTTCTCTAAGCCTTTCCATATGGAAATCAAGATGCCACCTAATATTGAACCAAGGAAAAAGACAACTTCATTAGCCGTTAGACGCCAAACATCGTCACCAAAAGAACGTGCCACCATAAGCGGTGTTAGAAAAGCAACGGGAACCAATAAAAAGAAAAAGACAGCGTAAAAAATCAACATATCTTTTATGAACCGGTTATCACGTACATAAAGCAGACCGGCTTTTAGATCATCGAAATAACCCTCTTGTTGAATCGAGAGGGCTTTTTCATGGGGTGGCACTTTTAAGATGAACAAAATCAGGATAGCAAACATCGCTGTTATGACATCAATAAAAAATGTAACTTCCAGTGTAGAAGAAGTAAGTAAAACACCACTAATAATGGGTGCAATCAGTAAAATCATAGAACCTATGCTATTATTGATGCCATTGACTTTCATCAGCTTGGCCTTAGGAACAATTTGTGGTAAAAAAGCATTAACGGCAGGTGTTTGAATACCCGCTCCCAAAGAGCGTATACCGGATGCGATAAAAAGCGCCCATAAGCTACCGTATCCCATATAAAACATAACAGCTAGAACCAAAGTTGCACTTGCAATAAGAAAATCCGAGAGAATCATCAGTGTTTTACGATTGTATCGATCGGCCCAGACTCCGGCAAAGAGAGAGATAACTAATTGGGGAAGAAAGGCAAAAACTGTGGAGATGGTCATCATAACGCCGGATTGGGTGGTTAACGTAATATGCCATATGATAGCAAATTGAACCAAAGAAGAACCGAACAAAGAAAAGCTTTGACTCAGCAAAAACAATACGGTCTTACGTACCCAGTGTTCCGGGTATGGTGCATTTATTAAATCATCTATGTTACTTTGTTCATCTAAAGGGTCTTGTGTCATTGAGTCTTGATTATCCTTAATCATATTACCTCCATAGCATTTGTCATTCATAAGAAATCCATTTATTAGTCGATGCGCTAAGGATATTTCCTATTAATATGCTATTAAGGGTATGGCATGAAAGATGAATTGTCAATAAAAATTCGTTGACACATAGAATAAAACAAGGTACAATACGTATATACCCATATGTGCATATACGAATTTTATTTTTGGAGGTGATGGCTTGACAGAGGTTATGGATGTTTTTAAGGTATTATCAGATGAGACGCGTTTAAGAATCATGATCTTACTCTATAATAAAAGCTTGTGTGTATGTCAAATCCAAGCAGTACTAGAGGAAACACAACCTAAGATATCAAAGCATCTAGGTAAACTAAGAGATTTGAACTTTGTTCAATCTAAAAGGCTGGAGCAACTCATGTACTATGATATTGATGACTCCAATAAATTATTAATCGCCCTACTTGAAGATGTTGTTCACCATTTGGAGAAAGATGCTACATATATGAAGGACATGCATAGGTTAAAGCATGTAGATGATTATATTCAGGTTAAAGCATTTGAGGTGTAACATTTTAACGATATCAAAAGATAAATAGGTACTTATTATAGTAAGCCATCTGTTTCTTAGAAATCCTATAGAAGCGTTTAGCAAATAAATGGAACAATGATTTTAGAAAGAGGTTATAAAATGTTAGATTTTTTAAATGGAATATGGAGTGTTTTTACCAGTATTCTAAAATTTGAGTGGTTATATGATTTGGTTGCGGCTTTAGTGGAAAATGTGTTTAAGTTATCTATGGATACCAACTTAGGTTCTTCTGTGCATTTTTTCATCTATGATGTCATTAAGATTCTAATGCTTTTAAGTATTATGATATTCTTAATTTCTTATATAAGAAGTTATTTCCCGCCGGAGCGAACTAAGAAAATTCTTGAAAATTTCAGTGGCATAAAAGGAAATATCATGGCCTCACTACTTGGAACTGTAACACCTTTTTGTTCTTGTTCATCGGTACCCATTTTTATAGGTTTTGTAGAGAGTGGTATACCACTGGGTGTGACATTTTCCTTCTTAATCACATCACCACTGATTAACCAAGGTGCCATTATTGTTTTATTGGCTGCATTTGGTTGGAAGGTGGCAGCGCTATACATAGCAATGGGTGTCATCATTGGTATAATAGGCGGTATTGTCATTGGGAAATTCAACTTAGAAAGTGAAGTTGAAGGTTATGTTTACGAGATGTCCATGGGTGAAGTGGAAATAGAAACACTCACAAGAAAAGAACGTGCTAGATTTGCCCTAGAAGAAGTAACAAAAATTGTTAAACATGTTTGGCTTTATTTATTAATTGGTATCGGTCTTGGTGCTGCCATACATGGTTGGGCACCGGCAGATATTCTGACCAAGTACGCCGGACCGAATAATCCCTTTGCTGTTTTAGTAGGTGTGGCAGTTGGTATACCACTTTATGCAGATGTCATAGGTACGATTCCTATAGCAGAAGCTTTAATATCAAAAGGTATGGGTATGGGTACGGCATTATCTTTCATGATGGCAGTAGCGGCCCTATCCTTACCGGCTATGATCTTGCTTAGAAAAGTGATTAAACCCAAATTACTAACAATATTTGTTGCCATAACCAGTTTTGGTATTATAACAGTAGGCTACTTATTTAACTTTTTACTGCATTAGAATTAGGAGGTTATGATGGAAATCAAAGTATTAGGACCAGGGTGTAAAAATTGTACAAATTTAGAAGCAAACACAAAAAAAGCGTTAGAAGAATTAAATATTGAGGCGACAGTAGAAAAAGTAACAGATATGAAAGAAATCATGGGTTATGGCGTTATGCGTACACCGGCTCTTGTTGTAGACGGTAAATTAAAAATGATGGGCAGAGTGCCAAAGCCATCTGAGATTAAAGAATACTTAGTATAAAAGAGAAAGGATTGTTGACCCTTGGTTGATAATCCTTTTTGCGTTTATCAATTTATAATAACAAATGTTAACGTT
>PGZS01000186.1 GCA_002841435.1 Firmicutes bacterium HGW-Firmicutes-3
GGGGTGTTCGGAGAAACCTGTATTTTGAACCTACATAGTAACATTGGGAATCCTATATTTTATGTTGGACGTCAAGCCTTCTTGAATGGAAGACGAAAATCATAGTGCGGATACCCACCTAGCCGAAGCTAGGGATCAAAATCCGGGGAACGGCATTTCGGGTAATCATTTAAAAAATAAACTGTTACTTCCATTATTGGATGTAACAGTTATTTTTTATTTCTGAATAAAGTTCTAAATTAGGGTGGTGAGTGAACTTAAGTCGGATTCAAAATTTGGGTATGATATGGCGATGCAGGAGCTATTTTCAATAGTTGTATTGCCATTAGCAGCAAGTGCCGCAATGGCTAAAGACATAGCCACCCTATGATCATCATAGCTTTTCACCTGTGCGCCCTGTATCCTATTACCACCGACGATAATCATGCCATCAGCTGTGGCTTCTATATTAATGTTCATTTTTTTAAGTTCGCAGACCATGGTGTCAATACGATTGGTTTCTTTCACTTTTAGTTCACCGGCATCTTTAATGGTAGTCGTACCTTCAGCGTATGCTGCAGCTACCGCTATAACGGGTATTTCATCAATCAAAGTCGGAATAATATCGCCTTCGACAATAGTACCTATTAATTTGCTTGTCTTGATATGAAGATCTGCTATGGGTTCACCGTTAACAGTTCGTGGGTTCGTGATTTCAATAAAACCATTCATTTTTTTGAGTACATGAATGATACCGTCTCTAGTCGGGTTAATACCTACATCCTTTAATAGAAGCTCGCTGTTTGGACAGATCAGTCCTGCGACCATAAAAAAAGCTGCTGAGGATATGTCAGAGGGTACAATAACATGATTTGCGAATAATTCTTTGATGGGATGGCTGGTTACTAAAGAACCTTCAATTTCTACCTTTGCACCAAAATGATTGAGCATAATTTCGGAATGGTTTCTGGAAAGTGTTGGTTCTTTAACGGTTGAAGTCAAATCTGTGTAAAGGTTGGCTAATAATATGGAAGATTTGACTTGGGCACTTGCAACCGGAGAAATATAGTCAATGGGCTTTAATGTACTGGGCTTAATGGATAAAGGTGCAAGACCGTTACCGGATAAACTACTTATTTTTGCATTCATGGAAGTAAGTGGACGAATGACACGATCCATAGGACGTTTTCTAATAGAAGCATCACCGGTTATTTCAACCTCAAAAGCCTGACCGGATAGAATGCCGGACATCAGGCGCATTGTCGTACCGCTGTTGCCAACATCCAAAACCGAATCCGGTTTTGTTAATCCGTAAAGACCTTTACCTTGTATGGTGACTTTGTCTTGAACTTGTTCTATGTGAATGCCCATTTGTCTAAAACAAGCAATGGTTGACAGACAGTCTTCTCCTGTTAAAAAACCCTCAACAGTAGTCGTACCTTTTGCAAGGGCTCCAAACATTATAGAACGATGAGATATGGACTTATCTCCCGGTACTTTTAATATACCGTTTAATTGTTTTACGGGTTGAATATGCATATAAAACCTCCTATTAGCTTTAAGTATAGATGGTATAACCAAGATTGCGTAAAAGGGTAATGCTCAAATCCATATGGCTTTGATCTTCAAAAAGTATGTTAAGTACACCGTTGTCAATTTCTCTATTATTGATGATGCCGATGTTTTTTATATTGATTTTTGCTTCGCTCAAAAGGGTGGCTATTTTTGCAATAATACCAGGTTCATCTTCTACATCAACACTAAAGCTATATTGTCTTGGGAAAATTCCGGAAGAGGTATCGTTGAAAGTATTTCTATAATCTTGTGCTTCACTAAAAAGATCATAAAGATACTGGGCATCTTCTTTCATAATAGAATCTTCTATTGTGGTCAACATGTTTTTATAATACTCAAGCACATCTAAAATCGGTTGTTTGTTGCTTAAGCAGATTTGTTGCCACATAACCGGTGAAGCAGATGCTATTCGAGTGATATCCTTAAAACCACCTGCGGCTAAAGTATGCATATAACCATGCTCCGTATCCAGGTGCTTTACAGCATTGACAATGAGTGCAGCAAGGACATGGGGTACATGACTAATTGAGGCCGTTGTCTTGTCGTGTACAGAAGCATCCATGATCAGTGGTATACTGTCAATTCCGACGACCAGATTTTTTAAGACTTCAACATCTTCTAGCGTGGATGTTTTAGAAGGGGTCAGAATATAGAATATATTCTCAAACAACTGAGAAGAAGAGGCCTCATAGCCACTTTTCTCTGAACCTGTCATGGGGTGTCCACCCACAAATCTTATGTTTGTATCCAATGCATCAAGGGCTTCATGGATATCACATTTGGTTGAACCTACATCTGTCACAATACAATGTTCATGAACGATACCGACCAGTTTTTCAAACATCTCAATATTGACTTTTACAGGACAACATAAGAAAATCAAATCACATGATTCAAAGCCATCATCTAAAGAGGTTGCAATTTGATCAAGAACCCCTTCATTTATAGCTTGATGTAAAGGTGGCAGGTGGAGATCATACGCAATCATTTTTTGGGCCAGACCATATTTCTTAATGCTTTTTGCAATGGATCCGCCAATGAGTCCGAATCCTATAAAACCAATCTGCTTAACCATCTTTTTTCCTTCCTTAATGTATTGCCATCTATTTTATAATACGTTCTACGACATCGAAGAATGCTGTCATTTGCTCTTGTGTGCCTAGTGTGACACGTTGATAACCGGGCATACCTAAGTTGTGACCGGGACGTACAATAAAGCCTTCACTTTGAAGTGCTTCGAACATATCAGGACTTGGTCGACCAAAATCAATCATGACAAAGTTGCCATAAGTTTCTATGTAGGCGAGCTTCAATTGATGGCATCTTGTATACGTATATGCTTTTGAGGCTTCGTTCACATCATATGTATGTTGAACGAAGGCTTCGTCATCAAGGGCTGCTACAGCTGCTACCTGAGCTGTAGTTGTTACATTAAAAGGGCCTCTAATACGATTGATTTTCTCAATGACATCTTCATTTCCGATTCCATAACCGATTCTCATAGATGCCAACCCATACATTTTTGAAAAAGTTCGCAGTACCATAAGATTAGGATACTGATGAAGGAGAGAAATGGTTTGTGGAAAATCAGGATCCTTGATGTACTCAACATAAGCCTCATCCATAACAATGAGAATATCTTTGGGGACACGGTTTAAAAAATCCAGTTGCTTAGCCGCGTTGACCATAGTACCGGTGGGGTTGTTAGGATTAGCTATGAATATAATGCGTGTTTGATTTGTTATATGATCAAGGATGCCATCTAAGTCAAAAGTATGAGCTTTTAAAGGTACTTCGACAATCTTTCCGCCCATTTGGAGCGTTCCCGCTTTATACTGAGGAAAAGTGATGTCTCCGGTGATGACTTCATCACCTATTGCAACATATGTTTTTGTGATCATGTTGATAATCTCATCTGAACCGGCACCAAAAATAAATTGGTTTGGTTTTAGGCTATATTTTTTGGCAAGTTTTTCTCTTAGAGCTGTACAGTTGCCATCCGGATAATAGCTGGGTTCTTTAAGTGATTCAATGATACTTTGCTTAGCCAATTCAGAACATCCAAGGGGATTTTCGTTGGAGGCAAGCTTAACGATATGGGTTAGTCCGTAAGTCTGTTTGACCTCATCTATAGATTTGCCCGGAATATATGGCCTTAGGCCTTCTACTTCTTTGCGGTATTTGATCATAATAATAAAGCTCCTCTCAAAATAATGACTATATTATAACATATAATAAGGGGCAAAATATATTTTTAAATATAAGATAAAAAAGAATATTTCCAGATAAAAATACCTTTAGAATGGACATATATATGTCTATTAAAGGATGAAACCATAGTATCATGAGGTAAAAAACATGTCAACAATTTAATGTATTAACTCAAAAAACTAAAAGTCAGAAAATTATGTACATTGAATGAAGAAGATGAGGCAAACACCAAAAAATGATACATGAGGTATATTGTAAGATGAATCGGCACGGAGCTTTGGTTAACTTGCATAAAAAAACTTTAAAAAAATTAAAATCTTTGAAGGAAATAGATGAATAATGTAGAATACTAGAGGTATCAGCAATTTCTCATAATATACGACTTATACTGTGACGATGTGTACTATGATCATCTATAATCAGATATTATGCGTGAAGGTGCTAAAGTTTCAAAATAATAACTCAAGATTGGGGGACATACGATGAAGATTTATAAGTCCGAACAGATTCGAAACATTGTATTATTAGGCCATGGAGGAAGCGGTAAGACTACACTGGTGGAA
>PGZS01000187.1 GCA_002841435.1 Firmicutes bacterium HGW-Firmicutes-3
TTAAAATGTATATCATAAAATTTGTCCGGCTTGCTTGATGATATCCGTTATACGTATGCTAAAGTTTTCATCAATAACAACAACTTCTCCTTTAGCTACAATTTTACCGTTAACCAGTACATCAATAGGTTCTCCTGCTAGCTTATTAAGCTCTATGATGGTACCTGGGGCAAATTCCAATATGTCATGAATCGACTTATGGGTTCTACCAAGTTCTACAGTTACTTCTAAGGGTACATCCATAATCAAATCGATATTTTCTTTTTGCTGAACAAAAGAACCCATATCAAAGCTCTGAAATTGAGCTTGTTGAACTTCAACATTTCTTTGATGCGATGGGCTCATACCATTCTGATTGTAACCCGGTGGCATCATGCCTTGGTTCATGCCTTGGTTCATGTCCGGTTGTTGATACTGCATTTGTGGCTGAGGTTGTGGTATACTTGCTTGTTGATTTTGTTGATATTGATTTGCAGCAGGTTTTTCTACTTTCGGTTCTTCTTTCTCTTTTGTGTTTGAAAAATTATCCGTAATTTTTTGAGCAAATTCAACCGGATACAGTTGCATCATTTCACTATCAACCAAGTCACCAATCTGCAATCTAAAAGATACACGAATAAATTCGCCACCTAGGAACTCGGATAACTCCGTTTGATCAAAGGATTCTGTTAGGTCAAGATGATTCGATATGGGTGGTGCGATATCGATTCTCTTATTAAACATGGAAGACATGGAAGTCGCTGCTGATCCAATCATCTGATTCATGGCTTCACTGATTGCGCTTAGATGAAGATCCGATAGTTCCGCATCAGGATTACTTCCATCTCCACCCATCATTAAATCAGTAATGACTCTAACATCATCTTCTTTTAAAATAAGCAGATTGGTCCCTTCAAGACCTTCCTTATAAACGATTTGTATGGCAACACAGGGACTTGAATACTCCTTAACAATATCATCCCAATGTACAAGAGATACGGTTGGTGTTGTAATAACCACCTTTTGATTAACTAAAGTAAATAAAGTGGTTGCCGCTGTTCCCATACTAATATTAGAGACCTCACCAATGGCGTCCTTATCAATATCACTAAGTGTGTTACCAGACGGCTTCGTCTTGGTTGTATCTTCATCATCATCTAAGCCTCTAAGTAGAGCATTTATTTCCTCTTGAGATAACATTTCTCCCATAAATTATTCCTCCTTCCGTATAATTGAAACGATTTGAACCGCATTTTTCTTTTCAAACAATCCTGCTTTGGCTGTGAACTTTTCTAGGTCTCCTACTTTCACTTCTATATCTTCGTTAATTTTCTTATCTAGCTTAATAATATCACCAATCTGAAGGTTAATAAAATCATTGATTGTAATAACGCTCTTGCCAAGAATCGCCTTGATTGGGATTTGTGCTTGGGCAATTCTTTTTTCTATAATATCCCTATAAACCTCTTCGTTAGACTCCGTCATTGATGAGAACCAGAACTTTGTATTGAGCTTGTCAATAATGGGTTCGATACATGTATATGGTATACAAATATTAATTAATCCTTCTACATTACCAATTCTAAGATTCAACGTTAAAAGGGCAATGATTTCTGTAGGTGAAATAACCTGAGCAAACTGAGAATTGGTTTCAATTTTCTCAAGTCTAGGTTCAAGACCAACCACGTTCTCCCACGGTTCAACCAATAAATCTACGCAAATAACCATGATTTTTTCAATGATAGCGAGTTCGATTTCTGAAAAGTCTCTTTCTTTGTCTAACGTCTCTCCCTTACCACCTAAAAGTCGATCAATGATGGAAAAACCAATCTTCACTGAAAAATCCATCAATACATTACCTTTTAAAGGATATAAGTCCATGATGCCAAGAAGTATAGGGTTGGACAAAGCGTTTGAAAATTCCGAAAAAGATACGGCCTCTGAATTGATGACTTCTACTTGACAGGAAGTTCGCATATAGGCAGGTAAAGCTGTCGATACCAGTCTTGCATAATGTTCAAAGATAATCTCGAGTGTTCTAAGATGCTCTTTTGCAAATTTGGAAGGTCTTGCAAAATCATATTCCTTGACATGCTTAGTGGCTGCGTTATGTTTGTATTCTTCTACATCCAATTCACCGGTATTAAGCGCATTCAACAGATCATCTATTTCATTTTGAGATAATACCTCACCCATCACTTCACCACCTTTTTTGTTATGACATCATGTATTCTATTATTTTGATGATGTTAATAAATTGTTAAAGTAAACGTCCACGATGGACTCTGATTCAATTCGACCTTGTAAATACAGAAGAATCTCGTTTTTTAAAGCATTCGCTGATTCAGCGCTGGTAAAATCTTCATAGGATTTGGATTTCATCAACGTCTCGATACCGTCTCTTAGTATGGTCTCCCGTGTTGTCATCGTTTCCAAAACTTTGGCAGCATCTTTATTAGTCTTTAAAATACCAACACCGATTTCTACAACCACATTATGGACCTTACCTGAATTCCCAGTATCGTTATAAATAAAAATAAACTTTTCCGAGAAAGTGAAGGGTTCAATATCATTCACTGATATCTGTGGCGGCCCGCTTTCTTCCAACTCTGCGGCCTCCTCCTCACCTCTTAGTGCCTTACTGATGCCCATAATTGTAATTAATGAAATCATTGAAAATATCAAGGATACTATAATCAGTACCACACCAATCATCATTACTATCTTACTTTTATCCTGTGGTTTTTTAACGACCTTTTCAACGCCATCTTCGTCTAACTCTACTTGTTTTTTCTTAGCCATAATTGCTCCTTTATTCCATCAATGTCTTTGGACTTTTTACTCTGCATTGATTGTATTATACTCTTCTACTTGTACTTCTTCACTTTGAAGTACAATCTTCATCTCGACTCTTCTGTTCTTAGCGCGGTTCACATTGCTGTCGTTGCTTACGATCGGTCGATATTCACCATACCCAGTACAAGCGATTTTTTCTTCACTAAAACCCATATTGTCTATGAGATATTTACCTACCGCTATGGCTCTGCTGGCTGACAATTCCCAGTTGCTGGGAAAAAAAGCGGTTCTAATGGGTACATTATCTGTGTGACCTTCAATCTGAATGTTATAGGTTTCAAACCTTTGGCCTTTAATCATCTCTCCAAGTATAGAAATGACATTTAACGCTTCCGGTTTAATCACCGCTTGACCACTGTCAAACAAGGCTTCACCCGGTATGGTAATCTTGACGAAATTAAGGGCATAGCTTATATCCACTTCTTCTCGTACACCTTTATCGGTTAAGTATTCATTGACTTGTTCATATACTTCTCGCGCTTCATCTAATGCAATTGCCTTTTTCTGATCATCTGTTAGTTCTTCTTCCGACTGTGTTGTGCCCTCTGATCCTTGAGATAGACTATTCTCCACTATAATCTGAATGTCACTCAGTTGATTCACACCATTGGTAATCAAGTCCGCTTCAACAAGGGCTATACCACCGGGCATAATATCTATCTGATCATTAAAGGATGCAATAGCTTCTTTGAACTTTCTTATGTCCACACTGGACATGGAAAATAATAATACAAAAAAGCAAAGTAAGAGCGTTACCATATCGCCATATGTTGCCATCCAAGCGGGCGCTCCTTTTTTTGCTTCTTCTGCTCTTTTTTTCATCCTTACTCACCCTCTTTATCTTTAGGATTGAGTGAATCTCTAAGAACCGGTGCTAAGAAAGCTTTCAACTTTTCTTCAATGACTCTTGGATTTTCTCCTGCTTGAATGGATAATAACCCTTCAATCATAACTTCTTTTAATAACATTTCTTGTCCGCTTTTGATTTTGAGCTTTTCTGCAAAAGGTGTTGCTACTAGATTGGCCAAAAGGGAACCATACATAGTCGTTAGCAAGGCTACCGCCATAGCGGGACCAATGGCAGAAGGGTCATCCAAACTTCCAAGCATATTGATGAGGCCGATTAGGGTACCAATCATACCCCAAGCAGGTCCCATTTCGGCTACCTTTTCCCAAAATGAGGCCACTTCTTTGTGCCGACCTCCTATAAAAATCAATTCCGTTTCTAGGATATTCCTGACAAGCTCAGGGTCTGTGCCGTCAACAACCAACATAATCCCCTTCTTTAAAAAATCATCATCGATATTATCAGCCGCTTCTTCAAGGGCCAGTAGCCCTTCTTTACGCGCGACATTTGACAATTCAATGATGTTTCTAATAACGCCGGCTTCATCCATGATTGTGTTTTTAAATGCTTTTGTCACCGATTTTAATGCGTTTATAAATTTGTCCATGGGG
>PGZS01000188.1 GCA_002841435.1 Firmicutes bacterium HGW-Firmicutes-3
CTTTGTGACATATTCATCAACACCCAGTTCAAAACCAAGCAATTGATCTGAATCATCATCTCTCGCTGTCAACATGATAATACCCACATTGGAGCTGGCCCTGATTCTACGACAGACGGACCAACCGTCCATTTTCGGCATCATGATATCCAGTATCATGATTTCAATATCATTTTCCTCAAATACCTCTAAAGCTTCCAAACCGTCAGCTGCTTCAAAAACTTTATAGCCATCGTTTCTAAACGCTTTTGCCATGACTTCGCGTATCACCGTTTCATCATCTACAATAAGTATTCTACCATTCACATCCCCACCCCCAAGTGACTCATGTCTTACAGAATATTATATCGTATTTTTATATATTATACAATAATTTAGTCCCCAGATTGTATTTATTTTAACAGTTTAAGAAAGGCTGTTGGTAGTGGGTAGTAGCTGATTGCTTCAGGGTGAATCCAAGCCACTTCCGGATCTTCAATCACACTTATAGATCTTGTCCTGTACCTAATCAATGTCATATCCCATATTAAATGGGTAAAAACATGTTTTTTTGTTGTTATGACAGCCTCTTCTATGACATGTAGACCATAGTTGTCTTCCAGATAGGCCATCATCTCCTTTGACGGATAGTTTTCTTCCACCTCTATAATCGGAAACCCCCAAAGGTTTGCCAATAATCCTTCAGTACCTCTTTTCTCTAATAATACCTGATCTTCGAATACGACATAGGCAACCATCATTTTTTTTATTTCCTTTTTGGCTTTTGGTGTTTTAATGGGTAAACTGTTTTGAATATTTTTTATCCTTGCTCTACAAAAATTACAAACTGGACATATATCACATTTGGGATTTCTCGGAACACAAATCAAGGCCCCGAGTTCCATTAGGGCCTGATTATAATCTCGGACATCTTCCGGCAAGTCCGCCGAAACCATCGCTTCAATTTTCTTTTTTGTACCCGGTTTACCCACGTCTTCTTCAACTCCATACAGCCTTGAATACACACGCAATACGTTTCCATCTACGGCTGGCATCTTAATATCAAAGGCAATACTTGCAATCGCACCAGCTGTATAGGGACCGATCCCGGGTAAGTCTATTATTTCTTCATATGTTCTTGGAAAAACACCACTGTAATTTTGTGTGACGACACGGGCACATTGCATCAATCGTTTGGCTCTAGAATAGTAACCAAGGCCTTCCCATAGTTTGTAGACATCATCTTCCGTTGCCATAGAAAGACTTATTATATCCGGATAGCTTTTTAGAAAACGATTATAATAAGAGGTGACTGTTGCCACTTGGGTTTGCTGACACATAATCTCAGAAAGCCATATTTTATAAGGGTCTCTTGTCGCACGCCATGGTAATTTCCGATAATTTAGCTTATACCATTTTAGTAATGATGCCTGAAATGTTTTCATATGTCCGCCTTTTATTACTACTCATTGATCTCGTTCTTCTTTATTTCTTTATAAAACCAACGACTCTCTCTTTTTGGTAATGTGGATGAACCACCGCCACGTTTTGGTACATCTTCTAAAGGTATCTTTAGTTCTCTGGCAATAATTGCTGCAACCCTTTCACCACAATAAGCACCTTGACATAAGCCCATACCGGCTCTTACTCTTCGCTTCATACTATCAATAGAATTCACAGGAATCCCACGATGTATGGCATCCACAATTTCCGCTTCTGTTACATTCTCACACCTACAGACAATATGCTTTTTGGGATTTTTCGCTTCTGTTGAGCCATCAAAATCATCACTTTTCTTAATGAGTGTTGGTTTTCTATTAGGATTAAAATTAGGGTTAGGCTTCAGTGTATATCCCATGGATTTTATGATTTCAATCACTTCAAGACCAATTGCAGGTGATGATGTTAGTCCCGGAGATTCAATACCAGCAACATTGATAAAATTCTTAACCGTACTTTCCTCAATAATAAAATCATGTCGATCACTTGTTGCTCTAATACCTGAAAAAGAGGTTAGGGTCTTTTTAAGGTCAAAATCTGCAACACTTTTTCTTGCCTGTTCAACGATATAGGATAATGCCTCAAGGGTTGTCCCCACATCTGAGGCTTCACTCACCTCTTGAGCATTTGGCCCAAGCATAAGGTTACCATGATATGTCCTTGTCACCAATATCCCTTTGCCTGCTTTGGTTGGGCATTGGAATAATACTTTATTGGCTAGATAGCCTTGATTCTTATTTAATAAGATATATTCGCCACGTCTTGGGATAATTTTAAAATCGTCCGCACCTACGAATCCGGCAACCATATTACTATATGCTCCTGCTGCATTTATAACCACCTTAGCTTCATACATTGCATCTATTGTCGAAACCTTAAAGATATCCCCTTTTTCAATACTAACCACTTCAGCATTCAGCTTAATCTCCACACCATTTTCCACTGCATTTTCAGCAAGTGCTATGGTCAATTCAAAAGGTGAAGTAATCCCTGAGGATGGGCAATAAAGTGCACCTTTCACTTCCGGATTCACATGTGGCTCCATTTTCATAACTTGATCGTGGTCCAGGATAACCAAATCATCAATACCATTTGTGATACCGCGTTCTAACAGTTCATTAAGGGTCTCAAATTCTTCTTCTTCAAAAGCCATTACCAAACTGCCACACATCTCAAGACCAAAATGTAATTCATTTTCAAGTTGCTCAAACATCCGATTGCCTTTTCGACACATTTTTGCTTTTAATGTTCCGGGCTTGTCATCAAAACCACCGTGGACAATGCCACTGTTTGCTTTTGAAGCACCACAAGATACATCATTTTCTTTCTCAAGAAGCAAAACTTTAACATTATACCTTGAAAGTTCTCTTGCAATGGTTGAACCGATTACACCGGCACCAATAATTATATAATCATACATAATACTACCTCCTTTTAACTGCGAACCCTTTTCATTTAATCATATCATATGATTTCATATTATGGAAGTCAGGTTTCAATCTAAGTATGGTTAAAGCGTCAAAACTATATAGTTGAACTTTTATATACCGTATATAGTTACGAATGTATCAACGTAATCTATATACGGTATATAAAATTAGTGAAACTTAGTTTTGACCCTTTCACCAAGTATAGTATTTAGTGTTTTTATGATTCTTTAAAATACTTTTTTATGACCTCGGCTACGCCGTTTTCTTCATTTGTTAATGTCACCTCATCTGCCACTGCTTTAATCTGATCAATGGCGTTGCCCATAGCAATACCAAGACCTGCATATTCAATCATATGTAAGTCATTACCAGAATCTCCGACACAAATAATTTCTTCTCTATTTATGCCATATGCCTGGGCAACTTTTTGAACACCAACAGCTTTATTACAACTTTTGTGCAAGATTTCTAAAGTGAATGGCAAAGGCTGAACGATGGTATAATTCTCCAATATATGTTTAGGGAATCGCCAAGTTTCCATAAGAATCTCAGGATTGTACGCTGTTTTTTCACGCATCGCTACAGAATCAAGTTGTATAGTCGGAAAGTATCGAATCATGTCATCTTTCATAACCGGTCCCTCATTTATAAGACTAACCTTAAAAACTTCAATTGTGGGATCCATTTCGTGGAAGTTGATTACTTTTAGCTCTATGTCGTTGGCGATTGCATCATAGTGGCTATATAAATTATCTTGGTGAACCAAGATGTTATCTTTGGTATAGGCACTCATATCAAGATCAAAGGTCTCACACAAATCAAGTAAGGCCAAAAGGTCTTCATGTTCAATGGGAACTTCATGAAGAATGCTATCGGTTTTATTCTCAACGGTTAACGATCCGCTACATGTGATGGAGTAAAAACCTTCTAAATTCGTACCTAGTAGTTTAAGATACCTAGACATACCCTGATAAGCTCTTCCCGAAGCCAGAACTACTTTGATGCCACGATCTACAATTTCTTTAATTGCCTCAATATTCTCTTTGGATATTTCTTGTCTTTCATTTAGCAAAGTACCATCCATATCCAGTACAAGCATTTTGTACATGATTGTCACAACCTTTCCTTTTTTAACCCTCTACGCATATTATGATTATAATGGGAAATACCCATTTTTACTAGAATAATTGGTTCACAGATTTATAAACGTAAAAAGGACAGCAATCCGAGCGCTGTCCCTTTTGGGAGAAGGTATTTATATTATTTCTTATGGGGTGTAGTAAAACTATATATAAATGT
>PGZS01000189.1 GCA_002841435.1 Firmicutes bacterium HGW-Firmicutes-3
TCTTTTAATCCGACATCAATCAAAACCTTTTTCGCTCTAGCAATTCTTTCAGCGGCTGGAACACCCGATAAGGTTAAAGCAATTTCAACGTTATCAAGTACCGAGAGATGCGCAATTAAGTTATAACTTTGAAAGACAAACCCAATTGTTGAATTTCGGTATGCATCCCAATCGCTATCTTTAAAATCTTTCGTTGACTGACCATTGATAAATAAATCACCCGTGGTATATTGATCAAGACCTCCGATGAGATTGAGTAACGTGGTTTTTCCACAACCGGATTGTCCTAAAACGGAAACGAATTCATTCGTGCGAAATTCTAAATTGATATCGGTGAGTGCTTGAGTAACGGTGTCACCAACGTGATATTCTTTATTGACATTGACTAATTTTAGCATTTTTTATTCTCCTTTTATAAATGATGGGCTCATTATATAGTAAGTTTGTGAACTGAATTTGAACTAATCATAAGTTATTTATTTAAAACCACCCAATACATCTCCTTTTTGACTTGAGTCTTTTGATAGTTTGAGTGGTCTATAGACATAATAAAAGAGATGAATAATTAATTTATCTTAAATAAAATAACCTTCATTTAAATGAAGATTTTTAATAATAATGGATTTATCGAATTATCACCATCGTGTAATATTCTAGCGATGGCAGCACAAACTCTACATAGTTTCCAAATGCATCTGAACCTAGCGTATAAGGAACATTTAAAGATATTCCTTCATACCTATCAGGCGATGCAACAATGATTTCTGTAGGTTGAAGAGAATAATAATGCTTAACGTTCAAATTCGTTTGAGGAACTGGTGCCATTTTAATTCGCTTTGAATCAACCCAATCGATGGATGTTGTATTTAACAAATTGATAAAATGAATCACTTCAGAATTATCTTCTTTTATTCTTGAAAAAGACCATATTTTTCCTTGTTCTGCTGTATTTGATAAATCATAGTTCAATATCGTTGTTAAATTATTTGAACGCACAAGTCCTGGACCTCGCAAATAATTTTCATAAGCAACTTGAAATGAATAAATATTATGAAGCTTTTCTTGAAGCTTATCGGTCATTTGAAGCATCGTTCCTGGATAGTATTCTTTACTTAACATTCCTGTATCGACAAGTTCAAGGTGTGACCCGCCTGAGGCGATAATAACAGAGTTTGTATAAATAACTGATGCCTCATTAAAGAATCCGAATTCATTCCCATAATTCATATAGGCCGCTAATACCGTGCCAATATGACCTTCTGTTGAATCATAGATATTAAAGAGAGTATTTTGTAAAGAGTTATAATTTCCTTCCCAGATTTCTACATAGATAATATCGTTGAAATTTTGGCTTAGTATTTCATCCAAACCATAACCATCAACTGGATTAAAGATGATTTGAGTTTCCAACTCCAATTTAAGTCGATTCAATAGGTTTGAATGAAGTTTATCAAGAAATACGATATTTCCAGCATAATCATACCGAATACCTCGGCTCCCCAAAGAATCGGCTTGGATGCCATCAAAATCATAAACATTTAAAAAATTAGACATGACTTGAATATAATAATTTTGCCAATTGACGTCTCCTGGATTAAACAAGTATAGTTTTGAAGTTTCCCAACTCGAGGGTAATGGATGAAAGTCTTGTGTTGTGTGTAAAGGATCAATATAAAGCCCCCATTCAGGTTTGATTCCGCGAGTCACGTAAGATTCATACCCTCCAAAAAGCAAATTATAGACGAAAGACTGCATTTGATAGGTATGTCCCAATTCAATATAATAATCTAATACTGTTTTCGTGGCTAGACTTCGATTGATTGTGTTCCAAGATTCATCAGGATGAAGGGTGTCTCCTGCGAGTGGTTGATCATGACTGTCAATAACATCATAATACATTAAACCATTGATGTGAAAATCTTTGAAGGTTCTTAAGACTGTATCAACATCTTCTAAATCCGTATAATCATAATGGGACAAGGCCGCATACCTTGGAAAGACATTCCAAGTTGATGATACATCAACGCCTGTCATCGCATAATCAATGAGTGTATCATTCTGATAAATGTAGATTTCTAAGGAATATCCCTGATAATCATAATTGGGAAGTTGGAATTCATAAGTTTTCGTCAATAAACCTAATTCAAGAGTAAAATCGTTTGTAAATTCAGTGAAAATCTCTGACAATTGCTTTAATTTCACTACCATCTTCAGTGTTTTGATTTCTAAAGTTGGATTACTTAAATCGACTGATAAATATAAGGTTTCACCGGGAAGATATACCGATTGATTCGTTGAAAGATTTTGTATATACCGTCCTTGATTCTCAATGGGCAATAATATATCTATACCATCATTTTTATGATTACAACTCATTATTAACAATCCCAAAATAAAGGAAAAAAAGAAGACCGAAATCTTCCTTGAATAGTAACCATATTTACGCATGGTTACTGTTTATCATAAGTACCCTAACTTCATACGGTTGAAATTGATTTCCATCATTAAAAGTATTTGATAGAATCATTGAATGACTTCGCCATTCGTCAGGATATTCTAAAAATTTTATTTCCTTAGTCATATTGCAAATAACGACTATCTGTTCTAATTTATAACTTCGTTTATACACAAAGAACGAGTCGTTATCAACAAATAACGGTTCAAAATCACCATAAATTAAGGTTAAAGAAGTTGATTTCAATTCAATCAGTCGTTTATAAAAATGAAGAATCGAGTTTGAATCTCTCATAGCTTGTTCAACATTAATTGTCTTAAAATTAGTGTTAACATTAATCCAAGGAAGAACATCAGAAAATCCGGCATACAAGGAATCATTCCATTGCATCGGTGTCCTTGCATTGTCTCTCCCTTTCTTCAAAATTCCTCTCCATGCAAAATCAACAAAATCACCTTGAACCGCATTTTTCATGAACTGTAGACTTTCAATATCACGGAGTTCTTCAGTTTTAGAAAAGGGGTAGTTTGTCATTCCGATTTCTTCGCCTTGAAAGATAAATGATGTACCTTTTAAGAAATGCATGGCGACGCCAAGCATCTTCGCTGATTGAACGCGGTTCAATTCATTTGAATCATCACCAAAACGTGATACCGCGCGCGGTTGATCATGATTAGACCAAAATAGGCTGTTCCATGGGATGGCTTTTTGCCATGAAATCATTAACTGTTTAAATTTGACGATATCAAACGGGATATAATCCCATTTACCATTTCGACTATCGATATCCATCAATTCAAAATGGAAAAGTAAATCTAATTCTTTTCCGCTTTCTACTAAGGATAAAGCATTTTTCGTTGTCACAAAGGGGGTTTCACCCACACACATAGAATCACGGTGTTTGAAACATCTTTCTCGCATTTCCTGAAGATGCTCATGCATTTTTGGTTGCATGGCAAAATGTTCATCGGCGAAGACATAGGGCCCATCCTCAGATTTTGTCGCATCAGGAAGCCCAACTTTTTTAGCGATTAAATTGATGACATCCATTCGAAAACCATCAACACCTTTATCAAGCCACCGATTAATCATTGAATAGATATCTTCTCTTAAAGTTGGATTTTCCCAATTGAGATCAGGTTGTTTTTCTGAGAAAAGATGAAGATACCATTCATCTGTATTATCATCATATGTCCATGCGGAAGGGGTAAAGAAAGAAGCCCAATTATTTGGTTCTTTTGTATTATTTCCTTTTTTCCAAATATAATAATCTCGAAAAGGATTATCCTTTGATTTTCTTGATTCTAAAAACCATTGATGTTCATCGGATGAATGATTCACAACTAAATCCATGATGAGCTTGATATCGTGTTGATGAAGTTTTTCGAGCAACTCATCAAAATCATCCATCGTACCAAACTCGTTCATGATTTTTTCATAGTGACGAATGTCGTATCCCATATCATCATTCGGAGAGTCATAAATCGGATTCAACCATACAGCTTTAATTCCCAACCATGACAAATAATCGACTTTTTGAATGATTCCTTTTAAGTCGCCAATGCCATCATGATTAGAATCTTTAAAACTCCTTGGATACAGTTGATAGACAACCGATTCTTTCCACCATTTTCTAATCATAACGACCTCTTAATAATATGTTTTTGAATTAAAGGATAAATGATAAAAGTACTAACAAAAGAAGAAAAAGAGAAAACTATCAACAATAACAA
>PGZS01000190.1 GCA_002841435.1 Firmicutes bacterium HGW-Firmicutes-3
AGCAACGGCATCCTATCAAATAGAGGGCGGCGCTTACGATGACGGTAAAGGTCTTTCAGTATGGGATATGTTTACCAAAGTTGAAGGTAAAGTCTATAATATGGACCATGGAGATGTGGCTTGTGATTCATACCACAAGCTAGAAGAAGATGTGTCATTACTCAAAGAACTGGGTGTGAAAGCTTATCGATTCTCTATTTCATGGCCAAGGGTTTTGCCAAATGGTATTGGAGAAGTCAGTGCAAAAGGCCTTGATTATTACAGCCGTTTTGTAGATGCATTACTTGAAGCAGGCATTGAGCCCTATGTTACCTTATTTCATTGGGACTATCCTTATGAGCTGTATAAAAAAGGTCAATGGCTTAATGATGCTTCCTCAGATTGGTTTGCCGATTACACAAAAGTAATGGTGGATTGTTTGGGTGACAGGGTCAAACACTGGATGACACTTAACGAACCACAATGCTTTATTGGGCTAGGTTATTTCTCCGGTGTTCATGCACCGGGACATCACTACAGTGCCTTTGATATTATTCGTATGACGCACAACACTTTATTGGCTCATGGTAAATCTCTTAAAGTTATAAAAGATGCTCAACCGGAGGCATCTGTTGGGTTTGCTTTTGTAGCAAATGCAGTTGTTCCAAAATCATTGGAACAAGCGGATGTAGATGCGGCAAGAGATTTTATGTTTAATCGATATGAAAAAACAGAAAACAAAGACAATTATGATTTTACTTTTGACAACGATTATTGGTATGATCCTATTATGCTCGGGAAATATCCAGAGTGGGTAACAAAGATGTACCGAGATTATTTACCGGAAGAAAATCAACTTAGAGAAGATCTTAAGCTTATTTCACAGAAAGTGGATTTCATGGGCCTTAATTTATATCAGGGTCCTGTTATAGAAGCGAATGGGCCTTATGTGAAAGTCAGTGCGCAGAAGCCGGGACAACCTTTTACGGCTCTTAACTGGCTTGTGTCAGAGGGTATCATGTATTGGGGTACGAAGTTTATGTATGAGCGTTACCAGACACCAATCTATATTACAGAGAATGGATTGTCCAATAAAGATTGGGTATCCCTAGACGGTAAGGTACATGACGAAGGTAGGATTGATTTCCTAGATCGATATTTGCGCCAACTAGACAAGTCTTATCAGGAAGGTATTGATATTCGTGGCTATTTCCAATGGTCCTTAATGGATAATTTCGAATGGGCAGAAGGCTATAAGGAGCGATTCGGTCTTGTACATGTTGATTTTGAAACCGGTAAGCGGACTCCTAAGGAATCCTACTATTGGTATAAGAATCTAATCGCAAGTAAGAAATAAAACAATAGAATATTTAGAATTTATGTGGCAATCAGGAGACAACACTCTTGATTGCCACAAATGCTTTTCAGGGGAACATATATTTGGTATAATAATCAAATAAGAATGAATCAGAAAGAATTTGTTGAATGAATTATTTAAAAAAGAATCAGATGAACCAGGAAATGTTAGAAGTAAAATTAAAAGAAAAACAAACGATCGTTGGTGAAATATATGGCTCAGTATAATATTCAGGTTTCAGTTAGAAATATAATTGATTATATCTTAAGAGGCGGTAGTATTGAGTCCGTTGCGCTCTCAAGCACCAGAGCGGTAGATGGTACAAGAGCCCATCAAAAGTTCCAGAAGGCCCAAAAAGATGATTATCAAGTTGAAGTTAAGCTGGTTCATACATGTCAAGTGGATCAAATCGATTTTACCATTACAGGTCGCATGGATGGCCTTTTTGAAGAGGAAGGTATGGTTGTAATTGACGAAATAAAATCCACAGGCATACCCCTTCACTTAATCAAAGGGAATAATATCATGCACTGGGCACAAGTCAAAATGTATGGTTACATTTACGCTTTTCAAAATCACCTCATGGGTGTTACTTGCAGATTGACTTATATTGATTTGGAAGATTACAATGTACAGCATTTCACCTCATATGAGACGATAGAAGATCTTGAAGACTTTTATTATGATATTTTGGGCCGTTATGCCAAATGGGCACTTAGTTTGGAGAGATTTAAGGAAAGATGCCTAGATAGTATCGGGACATTGACCTATCCCTTTGCTACCTATCGTAAAGGTCAAAAGCAGCTTATGCATGGTGTCTATAAGACCATCATAGAAGGTCAGAAGCTTTTTGCTAGGGCACCTACAGGCATAGGTAAGACCATTGCTACGTTGTATCCGGCTATAAAAGCTCTAGGTGAGAAGAAAACTGAAAAGATATTTTATTTAACGGCAAAAACCATTGGCAAAGAAGTGGCCAATCAGACACTAAATCTACTGGAAGATCAAGGGATGGTATTAAAAAGGGTCACCATAACAGCTAAAGAGAAAATATGCCTAAATGAGGTAACCAAGTGTAACAAAGAAGATTGTCCTTATGCCTTAGGTCATTATGACCGCGTGAATACAGCCATCGAGGCGGTTTTTAAAGCGACGGATTGTTATACACGGGAGGTAATAGAAAGCTTTGCCAAGCTTCATCAGGTTTGCCCTTATGAGTTATCTTTGGATCTGGCACTATTTTGTGAAGTAATTGTTTGTGACTATAATTATGTCTTTGATCCAAGTGCCAAGTTACAAAGATTTTTTGTGGAAGGTTCCGGTGGTTACACCTTATTGATTGACGAAGCCCATAACCTTGTAGACCGAGGTAGGTCGATGTACTCTGTTGTTCTGGAAAAGGATCAGATTTTAGATTTACGACGTAAGGTTAAGGATTTAGACACAAGGCTTTATAAGTACATGACGAGGTTAAACCAGAAAATGTTACATTATAGAAAAGCTTGCGAAAATTATGAGCATTTAAGGTTTGAGACAAAAGATATGCCTTATGATATTGAGGATGATCTTAGAGCCATCATCTATAGAACGGAGAAAATCTTCAAAGAACATCAAAATTGGCAATATATGGAGATGCTCTTAGATTTTTTCTTCACAGCCTATGATTATGTTAAAAAAACAGAATTGTACAGTGAAAAGTATATCACCAGTTTTGAAAAGAAAGGCAATAATCTTAGAATACACTTGTACTGCATGGATCCTAGTGACAACATAAGAATGGCAACCAACGAGATGAAAGGCGTTGTTTACTTTTCTGCAACCCTGTTGCCAATGTCCTATTATATGGATTTGTTAGGTGGTAACAAAGAAAATTACGGCATGATGCTTTCATCTCCATTTGATAGTGAAAAACTGGGTTTGGTTATTGACCGTTCTATATCAACCAAGTACCAGAACCGTGAAAGCTCCATTGGGCCCATTGGGGAACATATTATGACCATTGCCAGAGAGAAAAAAGGGAACTATTTGGTTTTTTTTCCATCATACAAGTATATGGAGGATGTACTAAATGATTTAGTATTTTCTAGGAAAGTAGAAGAAGAGTTTGACTTACTCTATCAGGAAAGAGGTCTGACAGAAGCGGCAAAGGAAGCGTTTATTCAGTCTTTTGAAAAGCCCAGAGAACGTTCTTTAATAGCCTTTTCTGTTTTAGGTGGTATGTTCTCGGAAGGCATTGATTTGGTTGGGAATCGACTTATTGGTGTCTTGATTGTCGGTGTGGGTTTGCCGATGATCTGCTATGAGAATGATTTAATCAAAGAACATTTTGGTCAAAAAGGCTTTGATTATGCTTATGTTTATCCGGGTATGAACAAGGTACTTCAGGCAGCAGGTAGAGTTATAAGGACCGTTCACGACATGGGTGTGGTGGTTTTATTGGATGAACGTTTTGCCGGTCATCAATATAGGGCATTGTTTCCGCTGGAATGGTCCCATTATAAGACCGTTGTTAGAAAAGAGGATTTGTATGCAGTGTTAGACTTGTTTTGGAATGGTGAAAATATGAACAAATCGTAACCATGTCAAAAAGTAGGTTATTTTGTATACATTATACATATATTTTTAGTCTCTTTTTTTAATGATGCATGATATCATCGTCAAAACTTACAATTAAATCAAAAAAACTTTTTTTTATTTGGGCAGACTTAATCCTAATCAGATGCTATAATAATTCTTGTAAAACCCCCGCCATACATTTATATATAGTTTTACTACACCCCATAAGAAATAATATAAATACCTTCTCCCAAAAG
>PGZS01000191.1 GCA_002841435.1 Firmicutes bacterium HGW-Firmicutes-3
GGTTATGAATGGTAAGATTCAACCTGGAGATGCTGTTATTATTAGATATGAAGGACCAAGAGGATCAGGAATGCCGGAAATGTTCTATACCACAGAGGCTATCGCCTCCGACCCTGAGCTTGTATCCACCGTAGCTTTGCTGACAGACGGTAGATTCTCCGGTGCCACAAGAGGACCTGCGATTGGACATATCTCGCCGGAAGCCACAGAAGGTGGTCCTATAGCACTTGTAGAAGAAGGTGACATCATAAGGATTGATGTGCCCAATCGACAAATCAATATAATCGGGATAGACGGAGAAAAGAAATCGGAACAAGAAATAACCGACATTCTCATAGAAAGAAAATCAAACTGGGTAAAACCTGTAACCAAAAAGAAAAAAGGCATCATAGGCATTTATAGCAAATTAGCGGTTTCTGCCATGCAAGGCGCTTATATGGAGTAGACTTGGACCATCATAGAGTCTAAGTATTCTTTACGCTGAGTGTACGAAACTCTTTAGAAAATAGGTGAATAGGATGATTAAAATAAAAGATTTTAAAATAAGAAATTTTAGAATAAAAGATTTTAGAAAACTAAACTTAATTAAAAGCAATTTTAGAATAAAGAATTTTAAAATAAGAAATCTTAAAATCGGCTACAAAATAGCAGGTAGCCTTGGTATAATATTTCTATTATTTGGTCTATTATCTATATTCATACTGTTTTCCGTAAGGAGAATTGAAGCATCATCAACAGAAGTAAAAGATACATATATGATATTGGTAAAGGATAGTAATGATCTAAATGCTCAAATGCAGAAATTAGCTACACATATTCAATTATATTTGGTCACGGGTAATGAAGATGAATATAATGAGATCATGAAAAATCAAGATTCACTTGAAAAAATAATGGAAAAAGTTGAAAGTCACGTGCAATCCAATCCAAGTCTAGGTGAACTGTCAGATTCTATAAATAAGACCAATCAAGCATTTGAGGAACTTCAAGATATAACGATGAATGCGAAAATCGCTTATGATGGTTTAAGTGAGCTAAAAGAAGAAACGGCAAGTATTGCGCCTTACTGGATAGACTATAGCCATAAATTCTTCACCAACCAATCCACAAGAATTCTGGCATCATCAAATAGAATAACGTTGCTCCTTGAAGAAAATGGAAGCCCAGATGAGATGAATGACATTAATAATCTCATAGGAGAAACAAAAAGCTCGGTAGATGTTGCCCATGAAATATCTTCCTTTGTTTATGAATTTCTAGATATTCAATCTCAAGCACAGTTGACAAAAAATTCTAAGCATATAATAGATGCTCAAGATTCTTTTGATGCATTTATTGATAGCTTTGATTTGTGGATAGATGCCTCTGAGAATCAAACAGATAAGAATAGTCTAATGCAAATGAAAAATTATACAATGATTTATCGTCAGGCACTGGATAATATGATTGTTAAGTGGGTCGAGCTGGATGACGAAGCGAAGAAATTAGATGAGATTGTACTAAAGATGTCAAATCTAGTGAGCACGTTGCAGGTGACAGGTCTTAGTAATACAGAACTTGCCATTGTAAACCAAGTCAACAGCATTATGAGTTTTAGAATAATTCTTAGTATTGTACTTGTTATTGCTTTTGCACTGGTAATCCTATTAACAATAATATTGGTAAGGGGCATTACGAATCCGGTTAACAGACTGGTAAAAACGGCAGATGAACTTGCATTAGGCAATCTTTGGACCGAGCAATTAAAAGTGACGTCAGGCGATGAACTTGGTGTCTTAACAACGGCAATTAATAAAATGCAGGAAAATATTAGAGGATTAATCACAGAGATTACTTTATCATCAGATAATATGGAAAAAACATCAAAAGCATTGAGTATGCATGCGTTTAATACGACGAAGACAACAGAAGAGGTGGCACGAACAGTCGATCAAATATCAAAAGGTGCTATGGAACAAGCCCACGATACAAATGCAGCCTCAGATACAATCATAGAACTGGGCACCATTATAAAAAAGAATACCCAAGGCGCAAAAGCCCTTGAAAAATCATCCATAGAAATCAACAAACTATCATTAGACGGAATAACAGTTATTGGCGCGCTCATAAAAAACACCAATGAAAGTAAAAATGCAATGGATGAAATTCTAATCAGTGTCGGACAGACAAATGACCGCGCAAACAAAATTGGAGAAGCAAGCAAACTTATTAAAACAATTGCAGATCAAACCAACCTACTGGCACTGAATGCAGCAATAGAAGCGGCCAGAGCCGGTGAACATGGACGAGGCTTTGCCGTAGTAGCAAGTGAAATCAGAAAACTAGCGGAACAATCCACCTATTTCACAAGTGAAATCGACCAGATGTTAACAGAATTGCTAGCGGCTTCAAAGGATGCCCTTGTAACCGGAGCAACAGTAAAAGCCGCTGTAGAAACACAAGTAGAATCCGTTCATGAAACAGAACGTTCCTATCATCAGATAGCAGCAGGTATTGAAGAATCTCTGAATGAAATCAGAAAAATCAATGAAATCAGTCAAATTATGGAAGAAAACAGAGAAGAGGTTATGAGGGTTGTTGAAGGTCTAGCCGGTATTGCACAAGAGAACGCAGCCAGCACACAAGAGACCAATGCTGCAAGTGAAGAGATGTTAGCTTCGATGGTTGAAGTAGAGAACGCCAGTCAACAGTTAAATGAACTTGCGGAGCAACTAAAAGGCTTAATCAGCCATTTTAAGCTAGAGTCAAATGAAACGCCAAATAGTCTTGAAAGCTAAGGGAGGCAGTACAATGAAAAAAAGTGATATAGGCTTAATAGGCTTAGCTGTAATGGGTGAGAATCTCGTGATGAACATGGCCAGTAAAGGGTTTACTGTATCCGTATTTAATAGAGACATCAAAAAAGTAAGTAACTTTGTAGAAAATAGAGGTAGGCAAGAGAATATTATTGGGACCTATACGATAGAACAATTCGTCAACTCTCTTGAAAAACCAAGAAAAATAATGTTGATGATTAAATCCGGACTGCCGGTTGATGGAACCATTGACACCTTAATACCTTATCTTGAAAAAGGAGACATCATAATTGATGGTGGAAACTCTTACTTTTTGGATTCAATAAGAAGAGCCAAGTATCTCGAAGACAAAGGATTCTTTTTTATTGGTGCCGGTGTATCAGGTGGTGAAGAAGGTGCATTAATAGGGCCAAGTATTATGCCGGGTGGTTCCCTTAAAGCCTGGCCGTATGTAGAAACTATTTTCAAAGCCATATCAGCAAAAGTTGAGGATGGGAAACCCTGTTGTGATTGGGTGGGTGAAGATGGGGCCGGTCACTACGTTAAGATGGTTCATAATGGTATTGAGTATGGAGATATGCAACTCATATGTGAAGCTTATCAGTTGATGAAAGACTACCTTGGCATGAGCGCTGATGAGATGCATACAGTATTTAAAGAATGGAACAAAGGAGAGCTCAACAGTTATCTCGTAGAAATAACCAGTGAGATATTAGCGTATAAAGATATAGATGGTGAAGCTTTGCTTGAAAAGATTCTTGATGTTGCCGGGCAAAAAGGGACAGGAAAATGGGCTTCAAGTTCTGCCCTTGATGAAGGGATTCCTCTAACATTAATAGGTGAATCTGTTTTTGCCCGTTGTTTATCAGCACTTAAAGAAGAACGCGTTGTAGCTTCAAAAATTCTATCAGGACCTACGCCTAATTTTTCAGGCGATAAAAAAGCGTTTATAGAAGATATAAAGAATGCATTATATGCATCAAAAATCATTTCATATGCCCAAGGATACGCTTTAATGCGTGCAGCAGCAAAAACATTTGGGTGGAATCTGAATTATGGCGGTGTTGCTTTGATGTGGCGTGGTGGGTGTATCATCAGATCTGCTTTTTTAATTAGAATCAAAGAAGCTTACGATCATAACCCAGAATTAAATAATCTACTTTTAGACCCATTTTTCAGGAAAGTCATCGAAAACACACAAGACAGTTGGCGAAGAGTTTGTGGTTTGGCCATTGCAAATGGCATACCGATACCGGCTTTTACGGCAGCATTAACCTATTATGATGGCTATAGAAGCAAACAACTTCCAGCCAATCTATTGCAAGCGCAAAGAGACTATTTTGG
>PGZS01000192.1:0-7276 GCA_002841435.1 Firmicutes bacterium HGW-Firmicutes-3
GGATTTCATTGTTCAAGCCAATCAGGTCTATCATGCAAGAGCCATTGGTGCAAGTTGTATCCTATTGATAGTAGCTATTCTAACAGATGTACAGCTAAGAGAGTACAGCATGTTGGCCAAAAGCCTTGGCATGGATGTATTGGTGGAAACCCACACGAAAGATGAAATCCAGCGAGCTCTTAAAGGAGATGTTAGCATTATTGGCATCAACAATCGGAATCTAAAGACCTTCAAAACAGATATAGGAACCACACTAAAGCTGAGGCGTTATGTACCCAAAGATAGATTGGTTATTAGTGAAAGTGGCATACATAAACCAGAAGATATAACTCTTTTGAAGAAGGTTGATATAAATGGCATATTGGTGGGTGAGAGCTTTATGCGTGGGGATATCGGTCTGATGGCTAAGGCCTTTAAGGAGGCTTACGATGGCTAAGACATTTGAAGTTAAGATCTGTGGAATAAAAACTCAAGAAGAAGTAACATTGGTTAATAAGTATCCGGTGAATTATGTAGGATTGATTTTTGCACCCAGTAAAAGACAGATCACTTTGGAAAAAGGCAAAGAACTAAGACCGCTCATTAGAAAAGATATTAAAGTTGTAGGTGTTTTTGTAGATGCCACTTATGAAGAAATCCATAAAGTCATTATGGAATGTGACTTAGATGTGGTTCAACTGCATGGTAAGGAGACCAATGATGAAATTCTAAAAATGCCTATTGAAGTATGGAAGAGTATTCCGATTGAAAATAAGAATAGCCTTCTACAGATTAAAGCGTACCCTGATTGTGACGGGGTTTTGTTGGATACTTATTATAAAGGTGCGACAGGCGGTACAGGTAAGTCTTTTAATCATCAGTGGGTAAAAGAATATGGCGCTATATCTCAGAAACTGATACTTGCAGGCGGATTATCACCGAATAATGTTTTATCTGTTCTAGACAACATCATTCCGGATGTACTGGATTTTAATTCCGGACTAGAAACAAATTTAATGAAAGATCCTTTAAAAGTGGAAAAGCTATTTGTAAAGTTGGTTAAGGTATCAAAACTATATAGTTGAAGTTTCACATACATTCATATATGAATTTAGTGAAACTTAGTTTTGACCCTTTAACCAAAATTAAAGTATTACGAGGAGGAAATGAAAGATGAATAAGAATTTTGGACAGTTTGGCGGTCAGTTTGTACCGGAAGCGTTGATGTACCCCTTAAAAGAACTAGAAGCCGCTTTTGAAAAGTACTCAAAAGATGAAGTGTTTATGGACGAATATCGATATTATCTTAAAGAATATGTGGGTAGGGAAACACCCCTATATTTTGCACAGCGTTTGACTGAGACCTTAAAAGGCGCCAAAATTTACTTAAAAAGAGAAGATCTTAACCATACCGGTGCACATAAAATCAATAATGTCCTGGGTCAGATTCTACTGGCAAAAAGAATGGGAAAGAAAAAAGTGATTGCAGAAACGGGAGCAGGACAGCATGGGGTTGCCACAGCAACCGGAGCGGCTCTTTTTGGTATGGAATGTACAGTGTTTATGGGTGAAGAAGATGTTCAAAGACAACAGTTAAACGTATTTAGGATGGAGCTATTGGGCGCGAAGGTTGTTACAGTGACGTCAGGCACTTCAACCCTTAAGGATGCCACCAATGAAGCCATTAGGGAATGGGTAAGAACGGTGGAAGACACATTTTATGTTATTGGTTCTGTGGTCGGCCCTCATCCGTACCCAACAATGGTGAGAGATTTTCAGAGGGTTATTGGTGATGAAACCAGAAAGCAAATACTTGAAAAAGAAGGACGACTTCCGGATAAGATTATTGCTTGTGTTGGTGGTGGTAGCAATGCGATGGGTATCTTTTATCCCTTTGTAGAGGACCTTGAAGTGGATCTTATTGGTATTGAAGCCGCTGGTTTAGGTGTAAAATCAGGTAAACACGCGGTGGTACTTAATAAGGCGGCGGGTGGAACGTTGGGTGTGCTCCATGGTATGAAAACAATGTTACTTACAGATGAAAACGGTAACATCATACCGGCGCATTCTATATCCGCCGGACTGGACTACCCGGGTGTTGGTCCGGAACATGCTTATCTCCAAGACGTTAAAAGAGCAACCTATGAAATGATTACGGATCAAGAAGCCTTAGATGGTTTTGAGATATTGTCAAAAATTGAAGGTATTATTCCTGCCCTTGAAAGCTCCCACGCTATAGCATATGCCATGAAAATTGCCCCAACAATGAAGCCTGAAGAACTTATTGTCATCAATCTTTCAGGACGAGGTGATAAGGATACCCATACAGTCATGGACTATTTTAGAGATGGAAAAACCGGTCTTGAAAAACTAAACAAATAGGAGGCAACAGTATGAATCGAATAGAAGCAACATTTAAGAAGCTAAAAAAAGAAGGTAAAAAAGCCCATATCAGTTTTTTGACGGCAGGGGATCCAAGTATAGATCAAACTTTTGAGTTGGTCCAAGCTTTAATTGAAGGTGGTTCAGATATTGTAGAAATAGGTGTGCCTTATTCGGATCCTTTAGCAGACGGGCCGGTTATTCAAGCAGCATCCACTAGAGCTTTGGCCGGTGGTGTCACAGTGGAGCAAGTTTTTGAACTTGCAGCTAGATGTAGAGTCGCTACAGATATACCTTTACTATTTCTCATGTACGCCAATACACTCATGGTATATGGTGTGGAGAAGTTTATTGCTAGATGTGCTAAGGTGGGGATTGACGGTCTGATTATTCCGGATATTCCTTATGAAGAACGAGAATCTGTATTGCCGTATATGAAAAAATATGGCGTGGAGATGATTCCCTTAGTAGCACCGACTTCAAAAGATAGAGTACCTTTTATTACAAGTGAATGTAATGGTTTTGTCTATTGTGTCTCATCCTTAGGTGTTACAGGTCGTACTTCTGAGTTTGCAAACGATATTGAGGACTATATTCGTGATGTCAAATCTCAGACGTCTTTACCAGTAGCTATTGGATTTGGAATAACAGATTATGAAGACGTCAAGCGACTGGAATCAATTGCTGACGGTGTCATAGTAGGATCGGCGATTGTTAAGGAAATAGAGCGTTCAGATGGCGATGCGGCAACATTAAAGGCTTTTGTAAACAAACTTTTCTTTGGGTAATAGCATCATAGATTAGAAAAAGCAAAGCTCATAACGTGGTTTCACCACTTTTCCTATCATGAACGATTTGCAAGCAAAACGCAACAGAGTCGCTTCGTTCTTGTTAATAGATTTTAAATAGTTTTTACATATTCCATTCATATTACTATGCTATAATTGTAATAGAGTGTAAATGTATTAGGTTGAGTTTGGAAAGGGTGGGTTAATTAATGAATGTTGCGTTTTTTTTAACACCAAAGAATGAAGTTATCACACTTGAAAAAAAGTTCACAGTAGGTCAAGCTTTAGAGGTTATGAAACAGCATAAGTATACGAGTTTACCGGTATTAGATGAAAAGGGAAGGTATGTGGATACATTATCAGAAGGGGATATCCTCTGGCATCTAAAAGACCATTGCAACTACAGCATAGAGATTATTGAACAGCAAAGCTTAAGAAAGATTAAGCGTCACTATAATATCAACGCTATTTCCATCGGGTCTAGTATTGATTCGATTATTGATATGGCATCTACCCAAGCTTATGTACCGGTTGTAGATGACCAGAATATTTTCATCGGTATTATCAAAAGAAGTGATATTATTCACTATTGTATGACTCGCATTAATAATAAGGAAGCGACGATGATTTCTTAAACAAATTATGTATGACACTTTAACCAATTATTGAGTCTCAAAGGTTTATAGCCTTTGAGGCTTTTTTATTTCTACAGGAGTGTGTCCAGCTAAGCTGGTCACTAGCAATTCCGAATATAGCAAATCGGTAAGGAGCTTCCCCCTGTGAACAAATCCCAAGCGTTCCATTAGACAGTAGCTGTATAATTTATCCATAGAATACAGTCAATAAGTGGATTTAATGTTTAAATATACATAAAAAGACATAAATTATGAAGTGAGTTCATATTATTCAACAAAAAAACAGGATAGTTGATTGTTGTTTTTATTAAATAGCTATATAGTTTTTAACATTTAAACCGGGAGGAAGTAAAATGAAGAAGTTATTATCTATTCTAATGGCATTGGTTATGATTTTGTCACTAGCAGGTTGTGGGGCAAAAGAAACAACCAAACCAGATACGACAGAGGCACCTGCAACAGAAGAAGCAACAACAGAAACACCAGCAGCTCCAGTAGAAAAAAAAGTAATCACAGTAAGTACGAAGTTCGTTGACAACGAGCAAACGGCTATTTCTTTGGTTAAAGTTGTAGATGCAATTAATGAAAGAAGTGGCGGTTCATTAGAGTTACAACTCTTTACAAATGGCGTTTTACCAATCGGTAAAGACGGTATGGAACAAATCGTTCAAGGTTCGGACTGGATTATGGTCGAAGGTATTAATTTCCTTGGGGACTATGTACCGGATTACAATGCAGTAACAGGACCTTTCTTATACAAAAGCTTTGATGAGTTTTTTGCAATGATGGATACACCACTTGTACAGGCAATGAATCAAAAAATTGAAGCAGAATACGGTATAAAAATACTTTCCTTGGACTGGATTTTTGGATTTAGAAGTATGATGACCAAAAAACCAATTACAAAACCAGAAGATATGAGAGGCTTGAATATTCGTGTTCCCACCAGCCAGTTATATACATACACCATTGAAGCTATGGGCGGAAATCCGGTAGCTATGCCATACCCAGACACTTATGCGGCACTTCAACAAGGTGTTATAGATGGTATTGAAGGTTCAATCATGACGTATTACGGAACACAACAATATGAAAATGTTAAAGAATACTCAATTACGAATCATTTGCTAGGTGTTTCAGCAATTTCTATTTCAACGAAACTATGGGACAAATTAACAGAAGAAGAGCAAACCATTCTTGTAGAAGAATTTGAAAAAGGTATGGAAGAAAATTTAGCAGAAACAATCAAAGCTGAAGAAGAAATGGCAGAACTTCTGAAAGCAGAAGGTGTAACTTTCCATGAAGTGGATTCGGATGCTTTCCTTGCAGCAGCAGCACCGGTGTTTACGAAGTTTGACAACTGGACACCAGGTATTTACGATCAAATTCTAGTTGAACTAGAAAAAATCAAAGCAAATCAATAGAATTATAGAAGCCTTTAGTCTTTAACTTTATAGCGTTCCTCCTATAGCAATAGGAGGAACGTTATTAAGGTCTAAAGATGAAAAAGAAAAAGAAATAGGAGGTTACCATGAATAAACATTTAAGGCATATTGGTGTACATTTTGAGCTTTATATTGGATCCATATTCTTAACCATAACATCAGTTATCGTCATCATGAACGTTTTTACGAGGTATTTTCTAAAATTCACGTTTACCTGGGCTGAAGAAATTGCCGTAGGGTGTTTTGTTTGGACTATCTTTTTAGGCCTTGCCAGTGCTTATAAAACCAAAGGCTTAATCGGCGTGGAAGTCTTAACAAATCTGGTGCCTAAAAAAGGACAACCGGCAATTGTATTCATTACATCTCTTGTTGTAACAGTGTTATCCAGTACAATGTTCTACTACAGCTTGTTATATGTTCAAGGTTCTACAAAAATAACGGCAGCCCTGGAGTTTTCTTATAAATATATCTATGCCTCAATTATTGTATCTTTTGGTCTGATATCCATATATTCTATTTATTTCCTAATACAAAGTTTTAGAAAGATGTTTATTAACCATGATATTAACATTGATATTGAAGACGACTTAGATGAGAATCTATTAGAAGAACAAATTGAACAATTCAAAGACCATAAGGAGGGCAATTAATTATGGAGGCTTTATTACCGATAGGCGTATTATTTATCTTATTTTTTCTTAATATTCCGATTGCTTTTGCCCTTATGGGTGCATCCCTGTTTTATTTTATTTTTATCAACTCATCAATGCCAATACAAATGGTGGTCCAGCAGTTTGTAACCGCCGTTGAGTCTTTTCCATACTTAGCAGTGCCTTTCTTCATCATGGTAGGATCCGTAATGAACCATTCCGGTATCAGTAAGGCTTTAATGGATTTTGCTGATGTTTTAGTAGGACATACAAAAGGCGGTCTAGCTCAGGTTAACGTACTACTAAGTGCCTTAATGGGTGGTATATCCGGTTCGGCCAATGCCGATGCAGCTATGCAATCAAAGATTCTAGTACCTGAAATGGAGCGAAAAGGTTTCTCAAAGCCATTTTCTGCTGCCATAACAGCAGCATCATCCGCTATCAGCCCGGTTATTCCTCCCGGTACCAATCTTATCTTATATGCATTGATTGCCAATGTCTCAGTAGGTAGTATGTTCTTAGCAGCATATATGCCGGGAATTCTTATGGCGCTAGCCTTGATGATTACTGTACATATTATTTCTGTGAAAAGAAATTATAAGCCCAGTCGTGAAAAAATGTCTTCCCCTTTGGCAATTCTTAAACAATTCATAGTGTCTGTATGGGCATTATTTATTCCTTTTGCCATTATAATGGGTATGCGTTTTGGTATCTTTACACCTACAGAAGCAGGTGGTATTGCAGTGTTATTTGCTGCAATCGTTGGTTTCTTCGTCTATAAAAAGCTAAAGCTTGAGCATATCCCTTTGATTTTAATGGATACTGTAAAAAGTACCGGTGCTGTTATGGCAATCATTGCAAGTGCTAAAGTGTTTGGATACTATCTAACTCTAGAGAGAATCCCACAAATGATTACAGAATTCTTAGTCAATATGACAGACAGTCCTTTTGTCTTATTGCTTGTTATTAATATTTTATTACTCTTTATCGGTATGTTCATTGAAGGTGGAGCAGCCCTTGTTATTCTAGCACCACTGCTTGTACCAGCCGTTAAAATGTTTGGTGTTGATCCGATTCACTTTGGTATGATCTTTATCGTTAATATCATGATTGGTGGCTTAACACCACCTTTTGGATCCATGATGTTTACCGTATGTTCTATTGTAAATGTAAGGTTAGAAGACTTTATTAGAGAAGTATGGCCGTTTATATTAGCCCTTCTTGCCGTACTACTCCTTATAACATACTCAGAAGGTATTGCACTCTTTACATTAAATCTATTTAGTTAAAACTTAATTTTCCCACTAGGATTACTTAGCGATGGTAATCCACAAGTTAAAGATGAAAAGGATTTTTCATCTGCGGTGGATTAGGCTGTAAGCCAAGAGCTTAGAAAT
>PGZS01000192.1:7344-9065 GCA_002841435.1 Firmicutes bacterium HGW-Firmicutes-3
AGAACGCATGATTCCCACTAGGATTACTTAGCGATGGTAATCCACAAGTTAAAGATGAAAAGGATTTTTCATCTGCGGTGGATTAGGCTGTAAGCCAAGCGCTTAGAAATCATACTCACACATAGCCATAGGAGGTCTGATATTGAACACATTAAAAGATAAGACAGTATATTTACTTGATATGGATGGCACGATATTTCTAGGCGATGAGTTGATTGAAGGTTCGAAAGAGTTTTTAGAGATGATTAAAAGTGAGGGAAAAAGGTATATCTTCCTTACGAATAATTCTTCAAAAAATAGACGTATTTATGTTGATAAGTTGATCCGTTTAGGAATTCACGTAACAGAAGAAGAGATTTTTACATCAGGAGAAGCAACAACTCTGTATCTTAGGAAACACAAAGAAGGTGCAAAAGTCTTTTTACTAGGTACAAAATCTCTAGAAGAAGAATTTGAAAGAGCCGGTTTTACTTTGGTGAAAGAAAGAAACAAAGAAGTAGATTATGTTGTGCTGGGTTTTGATACAACCTTAACCTATGAAAAGCTCTGGATTGCTTGTGAATACATATCTGAAGGTGTAGCATACATCGCCACCCATCCGGACTTTAATTGTCCCCTGCCAAACGACAAGTTCATGCCGGATGCAGGTGCAATGGCTGCATTAATTGAAGCCTCTACAGGTAAGCGACCGATGGTTATGGGGAAACCCAATAAGGAAGTAGTGGAAAGTATTGTATTAAAATACGGCTTCAAAAAGGCAGATATGATTATGGTAGGTGATCGACTTTACACGGATATTAAAACGGGTATAAATGCGGGAATTACAACCGTATTGGTTTATTCAGGAGAGACAAAAAAAGTCGATTATCAAAGCAGTGAAACGAAAGCGACCTATGTTTTTGATTCAGTTAAGGATATGATTGGTTTGCTATAGTTTTAGTTAATTATGTGTAGAGAAGGTTGAAAAAGTAATCACCCCGAGTGAAATAGTTATTTCACTCGGGGTGATTACTAAGTTTATTATATAAAGCAGCGTTAAGGTTATAAATGAATTGACAGACAAGGTAAGATTCGATATACTTTGATTATCAAAGTAAAGTTGGTGAGCGTATTGAATGAAGCCTATGATGCACTAAATGATCTATTGGTTAAGCTGTTTAATAATATACTTACATATGAAGAAAAAGCCTTAATAACAGATGATTTTAAAGATATTTCCTTAAACGATATGCATGTTATCGAAGTGATTGGTTTGAGTCAGAAAAAGAACATGTCCTCTATTGCCAAATCATTGGAAGTAACTGTGGGTACGCTGACCATAGCTATTAATAATCTTGTGAAAAAGGGCTATGTTAAAAGAATGCGTTCTGTAAAAGATCGGCGTGTTGTCCTAGTATCTCTGACAGAAAAAGGCATGCATGCCTATAAGCATCACGAGGTCTTTCATGATGAGATGATTAAGGCCATCATGAAACGTCTTGAAGGCGAACAATTGGATGTTTTGGTCAAGGCGCTAAAAAGTGTGCAAGAATTTTTTGGTTCCAATAAGCAGGTTTAGCTATTGGTAAATCTAAGATTGCGATGGTAGATATATATTTGCATATAAAAGGGGCAGTCGGATAATGATGTGACCCCAATAAGTTAGACTTTATTGCGTAGCAGTTTTTAACTGCTACGCAATAATTTTATGCAGCCAAGAGATTGAGCCTATATTCTACAGG
>PGZS01000008.1 GCA_002841435.1 Firmicutes bacterium HGW-Firmicutes-3
TAAGTAAGCATCAAGCTAATGATAGAAACCTTCAAAGTAGAATTCTAATAAAATTAGATATTAACTTTGGAGGCTTTTTATGTTATAAAATAGAGAATAGGGTAAGTTATAATGAATTGACAACTATTAGCATTGGTAAGATAATATACTTATATTAATATACAAACAGTTGTCTACTTCTTTTATGAGATAATCTTAGAAGGTAAACTATGATGCTAACTTTAAACATTGATGAATCCAATGGTGTATTCTGAGACTTTTACTAATAATACTAATATTAACAAACGTTTTGGTGATCAATAAATATTATGGAGAGTAGAATGATAGAGTTCGATAGAAAAATCATACATAGATTCATTGTAATCGTCTCTATTTCATTCATATTGATTTTATTAGTTAATAGAGAGGGCATTTCAAAGAGTTCAGTAAACAGAGAACATTTGTGTTTACAACCACCTTTAATTGAACAAGGAAGCATTGATTTGGATAACTGGGATTTGGATACACATGGTAATGTTAAACTGGATGGAAATTGGGAATTTATTGGAACCAACAGATATTACCGGGTGAATTTGGGCTTGTTAATGCACAATTGACTGGGCATTTTCCATTACCTCTTTATTGGAACAAATATGATGCTTTAAATCTTTCTTCAAAAGGTTACGCTACATATTGTGTTGTTATTAGCACCTCAAATATATACGATATTCTTAAACATTATGGTATCGGAAAAATGCTCGATGAAAATAAAATAAATATAAAAGAAGTTAAGATCGCTGCTGGAGAGATAGAAGCACGTAAAGAAGAAGGTTTTAAAATACTGAAAGAATTGATTCATAAAACGGGTGAGAATAACAAAGCTTCTCAGACAATTTATAAAATCATTGTCGGTAATAATGAAAGTGCAGAAAAAATTGAGAGTAAGAGTGGTATGATTCAAAACATAGCAAATCAGAGAAATCTTTTGGCTTTAAATGCAGCTATAGAAGCTGCAATGGCAGGAGAAGCAGGAAAAGGATTTGCTGTAGTTGCAGAAGAAATAAGAAAACTCGCGGAACAATCTAATGCATTTACAAAAGAAATCAAAGTGATTATTGATGAGCTAAAAAGTCAATCTCAATATGCTGTAGACACGATGAACACTGTCAAAGTCATTGTAGATGCACAAAATGCAAGCGTCGAAAAAACTGAGCAACAATTTGAAATGATAGCAACAGCAGTTAATAGCACCAACGTAGTAGTTGATAGGATTTCAAATTCATCAGTAAAATTGGAAATGATAAAAGACAAAATAATAGCAGTTATGGAGAATTTATCCGCCATAGCAGAAGAAAATGCTGCCAGTACTGAAGAAGCATCTGCCACAATCGAGGAACAATCAGCGTCGAATCATGAAATTGCAATATTGCTGTAAAATTGAACTTATGATGGAGGTGGTTTTGATTAATGATAACTGAGGATAGTCATAATCTGAAACTGATTTCAGACAGAAAATTACTCGAAGAAAAGCATAAAAAATTTTTTGATCTTTCTCATGACATGATGGGTACTGCAAATACGGAAGGATACTTTGTTGAGCTTAACTTAGCCTTTGAGCAAATTCTTGGATGGCGTATCGAAGAGTTGTTAAGTAAACCTTATTTGAATTTTGTCCATGCTGAGGACTGTGAATCGACGATTCAAGTAGCTGCACAGTTGGCAGAAGGTGTCAAAGTGGTATCTTTCTTAAATCGTTACAACTGTAAAGATGGCACGTATAGGTGGTTATCGTGGAATTTATCACCAGATACGGAGGATTCGCTTATATACTTTGTTGCGAGAGATGTCACTAAACAGATTATTGTTAAAGAGAATTTAGAAAAAAAATTTTTAGAAAATGAATATTTTCTTCGTTCTACGATTGATAATATTCAAGGCGTTGTTTATCATTGTAATAATGATGAAAAATGGACCATGAAATATTTAAGTCTAGGGTGTTATGAATTGACTGGTTATAGGCCAGACGAGTTGATTGACAATTCGATGGTAAGCTTTGAAAGCCTTGTAGTAGAGAAGTACAAGTTAAATTTACTGTCCTTATCAAACTCTTTTTTTGAACATGAATATGAAATACAGACTAAAAATAAAGAAATTAAATGGGTACTTGATCGTGGTAAAACGATTTATTCAGATGAGGGTCAAGCAATTAGACAAGAAGGGATTCTTACGGATATAACAGCCATTAAGATTATAGAAAGTGAGTTAAAAGAGTCAAAAGACCAACTTCGATTAGTGGCAGATAATATTTCGGAAGTTGTATGGCTTCGATCCACTGATAATTCGAGTATAGTGTTTGTCAATTCCGCCTTTGAAGAGGTTTGGGGCATTTCTTGTGCAGAACTATATAAAAATCCATTGATTTTTATGGAGACGATATATGAGGCAGACTTTGAGCAGGTCTTTATGGCATACAAACAGTATGAAGAGAGTGGTTGCTTTGACATGAGTTATCGAATTGTTAGATCAGATGGACAAATTAGATGGATTCATGCAAAAACGAAGGAAGCTAAAAATAGTAGAAATGAAATCGTAGGACATGTAGGAAGTGCTAGAGATATTACAGATTTGAAAAATAACGAAGAGAAATTAGAAAAATTTGTTTATACCCTTTACCAAAAAGATCAATACTTGAATTCTATAATGGAAACTCAAGAGGAAATGATTTGTAGATTTCTGCCGGATACTACCTTGACGTTTGTTAATAAAGCTTATTGCAAATTCTTGAAGCATACGGAGGATCAACTAATTGGAAGGAAGTTTCTAGAGTTGATTCCCAAAACTGAACATAGGGAAATCATGAGTCATTTAGGTAGCTTAAACCTGAATAATCCTTCAGTTTCATATATACAGCAGATTTTTGACGATGAAAATAATGAGATTTGGCAAGAATGGGTAGATACAGCCATATTCAACCATGATAATAAGATTCTTGAATATCAAGGTGTAGGACGAGACATTACTAGTAAAAAATTGATAGAGCAAGAAATTGCAAACAGTTTAGATTTATTGCAAAAAACGCAAAGCATTGCAAAAATTGGAAGTTATGAAGTTGATTTAATTGGTGACACATGTAAGAGTTCACCATTTTTAAATGAATTGCTTGGAATTGATTCATTGGAAATGCATCCACTAAAACTTTGGCCAATGCTTATTCATATTGATGATAAAGAAAGAGCATTGCGTGCTCATTATGAATCCGTTATTAATGGGAGCGACTTTAATCAAGACTACAGAATAATTCGTGAAAAAGACGGTGTTGAGCTATGGGTTCATGATATTGGTTCCATCGAGTTTGATAAAGAAGGAACACCTTTAAAATTAAGTGGCACTATAATGGATATTACAAATCAGATGCAATTAATTAATGAATTAAAATTACTGAATCAGAAAATAACAACAGCGTATGATACTACAATTGAAGGATGGGCTTACGCTCTGGAGATGAAAGAAGAAGAGACAAAAGAACATAGTGTAAGAGTGACTGACCTCACTTTAAATATTGCAAAAAAACTTAATATAGATGAAAAAAACTTAGTTCATATTAAGCGAGGTGCAATCCTTCATGACATAGGCAAAATGGCTATCCCTGATTCTATTTTATTAAAGCCAGGGAAGCTTGATGAAAATGAATGGGTGATTATGAAGAAACATCCGGAATACGCGTTTGAAATGTTATCTAATATCGAGTTTTTAGAGCCTGCTCTTGATATTCCATATTGTCATCATGAAAAATGGGATGGAACTGGATATCCAAGGGCTTTAAAGGGAGAAGAAATTCCTATTGCAGCACGTGTTTTTGCTGTCGTAGATGTTTTTGATGCTTTAATTAGTGAGCGGCCCTATAAAAAAGCCTGGGATAAAGATGAAGCATTAAATCATATATTTGAAAGTAGTGGTAGTCACTTCGATCCTAAGGTGATTGAAGCTTTTAAAGATGTTTTAAAATAATCATCGATTCGATTTAGAAACCTACTGCTTGGTTCAGAAGTAACTCAATAGAATGAATTAAAGCCAATGAATAGATGACATTCATTGGCTTTCTCTTGCGTTAAATGAAAAGGTAACTTTCGTGTAACAGTATACCCCACTCCGAGCCAGATTGCTCCAGCATAGTGTATTGCGAACGTCACAAATAGCAAAAAAAGAATAAAAGTTCAGCTAAAGTTCAGACAGCCAACAATATATGTTCAGGTATATATGGTATTATACGTTTTAGACAAGCCTGAAAGGTGTGAAAACATGAATAGCAGACATGAGTTAAAGTACCATATCAACGCATCGGACTATGCGCAGTTACGGGCGAGGTTGCAGGCTGTGGCAAAGCCGGACGAAAACGCTGGGGATGATGGCGGTTATATAGTTCGCAGCCTTTACTTTGATAATTACTCGGACAAGGCTGTGGTTGAAAAGTTATCGGGACTAAGCCGAAGGGAAAAATTCAGGCTGCGGTATTACAACGACGACACATCATTTATCCGGCTCGAAAGAAAGAGCAAGGCAAACCGGCTGTCTTATAAAGAAAACGTGGCAATCACGGAAGAGCAATGCTTGGCATTGTTAAAGGGTGAATACGAATGCCTTAAAACCCCGGATGCACCGTTGTTAATGGAACTATACACAAAAATCCGTTATCAAAACCTGCGTCCAAGAAGCATTATGGAATATCATCGAGAAGCCTACAATTACCTCGCGGGGAATGTGCGGGTTACGTTCGACAGCAACATCAGAACATCAAACAATGTCACGAGCTTTCTGAATCCGCATATGACCACCATTTCGGCTGCAAATACGATGATCCTGGAAATCAAGTATGATGGGTTTCTCCCGGACATTATCCGCGACATACTTCAAATCGGCTGGCGCAATCAAACAGAGTTTTCCAAATATGTGATAGGAAGGCTTGTATAATAAACGAATAAATAGGAGGAAACAATCATGCTAGAACAAATTTTCAATTTCAGCTATTTGGACAGGGCAGCAACTTTTTCCATTCCCGATATACTGGTGGCGTTGCTCATATCGTTTGCCGTCGGTTTATTCATCTTCTTTGTCTATACAAAGACTTTCAAAGGCGTAATGTACTCATCGGCTTTCGGAGTTTCGTTGATTGCGATGAATATGCTTATATGTCTTATCATTATGACGGTATCTTCGAATCTGCTAATTAGTCTTGGAATGATAGGGGCACTGTCCATCGTTCGTTTTAGAACAGTGGTAAAAGAACCTCTCGACCTTGTGTACTTATTCTGGTCAATCACGCAAGGTATTGTCGTCGGTGCGGGGCTTATCCCTATGGCAGTGATCAGCTCTGTAGTAATAGGTCTTATGCTGTTTATATTTGTCCATCGTAAGACAAACGACACGCCATATGTGGTTGTGATCAGTTGCTCTGATGAAAAAGCGGAAGAGCAATCGCTTGATTTATTGAACAGCCACACAAAGAAGAATGTTGTCAAAGCAAAGAGCGTATCAAAAAAAGGTGTGGAGCTGACAGTCGAGGTGCGGTTGAAAGAATCATCGTCACAATTTGTAAATGCACTTTTGGCAATCGAGGGTGTTCACAACGCGACGCTTGTTTCCTATAACGGTGAATATTATATGTAAGAGGAATTAACCGGGAAGGATGTGCCAAAATGATAACAAGTAAATACATCGTGATCATCACCGCCGTGGCCATGGTTCTCAGTTTTTTAACTTGCGGGTTTATTGTATACGCGGCCAACACATTTGATACGGCTCGTTTTCCCGAATATCAGAAAAGGCTGTTCGGTGAAGAGGCTGTTACCATTGATATTCAGGTGAGCGAGGATGATTGGCAAGGACTGCTTGATAACGCACAAGCTAAGGAGTGGATTTCCGCCGATCTGGTAGTCAACGGTCAGAAGTTTAGCACCATAGGCATACGAACAAAGGGCAATTCTAGCCTTTCGATGGGAAACAGGATGGGCGGTTCGTCTGATGGCAATTACAGTCTGCAATTTAAAGCCAATAAGTATATCAAAGGACAGACTTTTTACGGGCTGGATGTCTTAAGCGTAAACAACATGGTGGGCGATGCGACCTATATGAAGGATTATATTGCTTACGATATTATGAACTATATCGGCGTGGCGACGCCGCTGACCAATTATGCCAGTGTCACAGTCAATGGAGAGGATTACGGTTTCGGAATTATGCTGGAACGGTACGAACAGTCCTTTTTGGATAGGGTTTATAATTCCACTTCCGGGCAGTTGTACAATGTAAAAATCGGGATGGGAATGCACGGAGATTTTGAAGATATGCGGCAAAATGTCGAAAACAGTTTTCCAAGCAGACGGCAAGACGTCAATAACACCGAGCTCCCCGCTGTGCCGGACGGCACTTCTCAGCAAGTCGACGGTAGTACTGAAATTCCCACTGTTCCAGGCGGCGAACGTCCCCAAGGCGGCGGTTCGCTGGTGTATACTGACAATAACATCAGCAGTTACAGCTCGATATTTGACAACGCTGTGTTCAACAACAACTCGGATAGCGACAAACAACGCGTCATCACGGCTTTGGAAAACATGAACGCAGGAACCGATTTAGAAAAATACATTGATGTAGACGCTACTTTGCGTTATTTCGCAGCACACACGGTGATGGTCAACCTGGATAGCTATACATCCAACATGGCGCAGAACTATTATCTCTATGAGCGCGACGGCGAATTAACCATTCTGCCTTGGGATTATAACCTTTCTTTTGGAGGCATGTCCTTTGGAGACTCTTCAGGTGCTTCTGACGTTGTGAATTACCCCATCGACACTCCGGTCAACGGTGTGGCCATGGAGGACAGGCCACTGCTGAACAAGTTGTTGGAAGTTGATGAATACATGCAAAGATACCATGAGTACCTGCGGCAAATAGTTGAAGGGTATTTTGAAAGCGGCTTATATGAAAGCACAATACGCGAGCTAGACACGAAGATCAATGACTATGTAAAAAGTGACGTTTCTGCTTTTTTCACATATGAGCAGTATGAAGCTTCGCTGTCGCATCTTATCGAGCTTGGACTTTTACGCGCTGAAAGTATAAGGGGTCAGCTAGATGGGACGATCCCGACCACATCGAGCCGGCAAAATGACGACATGTCTTCCTTGATAGACGCTTCCAGCGTCAATCTTTCCGCCCTCGGCTCTATGGGCGGACAGCAAGGCAAGGGGGGACAGCAACCTGGAGACATAGGCGCTATGGGTATGTTTGACATGGAACAAATGCAGCAAGCTATGCCAATACTCACGGAAGCAGATGGTGAATTGACCAATGAAGCGAAAGACGCACTTTTAGAGTTGGGTTTATCAGAAGAGCAGATAGGGTCACTTGCTGACATGCAGAACAGTTTTCCGGGCATGGGAGGTATCGGCGGTATGCCAGATAGGGAGAGGCAAACCAGTTCCTCCGGCGGTGGTCAAGGGAATATACCGGACGAAAACGCAAACGGCACGGAGGGAATTAACAGGCAAAAATGGAACAACGCAGGAGGTATGGTGGTATCAACCAGCTCTAATACAAGCTACGCCGTACTAATTGTTATTATGTTGATTGTACTGGCTGGCGCAACTGCTTTTGTCGCAAAACCAAGAAGGACTAGATTATAGGTCGCAATTATCGTAATAACACAGTATAATGAGATGTAAGAAGAGGGGTGATGTCATAGCTAAAATACTGATATGTGACGATGAGCCGGGGCTACGCTCCGTAATAAAACGATACGCGGCGTTCAACGGGCATGAAACTGTCGAAGCGGGAGATGGCTTAGAAGCGGTAGAAGCCTGTAAGCGAGAATCCTTCGACATCATCATCATGGACGTTATGATGCCGGAACTCGATGGATTCTCGGCGGTCAGGAAGATTCGCACAACCTCCAATGTTCCTGTTATAATGCTCTCGGCCAGAGGGGAGGAATACGACAAGGTTCTTGGCTTTGAGGTAGGTGTTGATGATTATGTTGTCAAACCTTTTTCTTCCAAAGAAATTATGCTGAGGATCGGCGCAATTTTGAAGAGAACAGGAAAAAGCGCCGTTGATGAGGAGGGCCATTTGGTTTTTGCAAAAGAAGGGTTTAAGGCTGACATAACTGCATATAAGGTGTTCGTTAGCGGTGAACAGGTGAAGTTGGCCCCAAAGATGTATGATTTGTTGTTTTTCCTGATCAGGAACAAGAATATAGCCATCCCCCGCGATAAAATTTTGACTGAGGTATGGGGTTTTGATTATTGCGGTGACGACAGAACGCTGGATACACACATGAAACTGTTGAGAAAGGCAATGGGGCCTTATGCCAATTTTATCACGACCTTGCGCGGATTGGGTTATAGGTTCGAGGGGTAATCATCATGGGTTTAAATAAACTGCGGCTAAAATGGAAAGTTTTTGCGTTTTTACTGGGATTCTGCTCCTTATTGCTGGTAATCCTGTGGTTGTTTCAAACGGTATTCCTCAATGATATGTACAAAATAATCCGCAAGCAGGAGTTGAATCAGGCAATTTCTATCGTGGAAAAAGAAATCGATAATCCGGAACTGCAAACGATTTTATTCGAAATCCAAGTCGAAAGCGATATAATGGTTGCTCTTACGCGGGATTTTATTCCGCCCTATAGACCGGGCCGCGAAGATTTTGGCAGTCGGAATAATATGCCGTTAGAAACAATCACCCAAGTAAAGGAATTCACGCTCCAAAGTGGGCAAACCGTGTCTCTGACCTTTTACGCGCTGGTCGTCCCGGTTAATGCCACCGTAACGACACTGCGATATCAGTTGTATTACATCTCCGGCATTATGCTTATCCTCGCCGTTGGCATAGCACTTATCATTGCCAAGTGGGTTTCCAAACCAATTGAGGAAATAAGTCGAAATGCGCTGACCCTTGCCAAAGGAGATTATAATACACATTTTGACGGAAAAGGGTTTCTTGAGATTGCTGCCTTGTCCGACACCTTGAATACGGCGGCTGTTGAGTTAGGCCGGGTGGAAGCGTTGAGACGCGAACTGATGGCAAATGTGTCTCACGATTTACGGACACCGCTGTCGCTGATTTACAGCTACGCTGAAATGATGAATGATTTTCCCGGCGAAATAACGCCAGAGCAAACACGGGTGATTATGGACGAAACACGTTGGCTGACAGAACTTGTCAACGATGTGCTGGACATATCGAAATTGGACAATGATATGGAGCGATTGGTTGCCACACGTTTCAACCTTACACACAACCTCAGGGAGACTGTGGCACGGGTGCAGGAATTGCTGAAAAACGATGGTTTTGACATCACTTTCACTCATAGCAGCGATGTATTTGTAAACGCCGATGAAACGAAAATAGGCAGGGCATTTTACAACCTGTTGATTAACGCCGTGAATTACTCCGGCGACAGCCGGAACATTGCCATCATACAGTCAATTTCGGAAAACCTTGTGTGGATTAGCATAATGGATAGCGGAGAAGGAATCTTGGAAGATGATTTGCCGTTTATATGGGATCGCTATTTCAAAAGTGGGAAAAAGCACAAACGCCCCGTCATCGGCACGGGATTGGGGTTGTTTATTGTGAAGAAAATCATCGAATTGCACGGCGGTAAATATGGCGTCACATCGGAAATCGACAAGGGCAGTACATTTTGGTTTGAACTAAATATCAACTAACTTTAAAAATCATCGATTCTTCAGATTTAGTTCAGTTAGAAGGTTTATCATATAGCCTTTATTAGAAAATGCTGGGTATGTAACGTAAGATTTAAAAGTGGCGACTTAATGTCGAAGTCAAACTTATAACGATGGGCTCAAACTTAAGAGATTCCCTTTTTTATCAGTCTGCAGTGGATATGTTTCCAAATAAGACCACTTCTCAAAAACCGCTAAAAACCGTTTGACATGTCCCTGTAAACGTAAGGGTTCAGATTTGGCTGCTGACAAGAGTGTAACTCTTTATTTTATTGGTTTTTTAATGATTACATCCAATCGATGACGTGATGTTAGAGCCAGTATGCGCTTGCGAAAACATATTGAGAGATGGAAAAAGAACTGAAAAAGTAAGTGAGGTCGAGTTGATGGAATAGATAACATCCATAAAGCTTTTAAGATAGGATAGATGTAAAAATATCATTGGTGACTGACCGTCAATCGAGAAACGAACTCTCTTGGTTGGCGGTTTTTGGTGTTGTGATTAATAATTAAGATTTTTTATAAATCAATATTGACAAATCGGTCTATAAGCTGTAGACTTGCAATATGGAGTCGATAAACTATAGACCAAGGAGGTCATCATGAAGGAATATAAACTTACAGAAAGTGAAGAAAAGTTTGCAGAGTTAATATGGCAGAGCGAGCCGATGGGTTCCGGTGACCTTGTGAAGCTAAGTGAAAAAGAAATGAATTGGAAAAAGTCCACAACATATACAGTACTGAAGAAATTATGTGAAAAAGGTATTTTTCAAAATGAAAATGCTGTAGTTTCATCTTTAGTTACAAAGGATGAATATTATGCCAAGCAAAGCATAGGTTTTGTTGAGGATACTTTTGGAGGGTCCTTGCCAAAATTTCTAACAGCTTTTATAGGTGGGAAAAAATTAAGTAAGCATCAAGCTGAAGAATTGAAAAAATTAATTGACCGGCACAAGGAGGTGTAATAATGCGTGAACTCTTTCTTTCTGTTTTGAATATGAGCCTTACAGCAAGCTACGTAATCCTATGTGTGATACTTATTAGGCTACTGCTCAAAAAAGCGCCAAAGGTCATCTCATATGCCTTATGGGGTGTGATTGCTTTTCGCTTAATAATTCCATTTTCCTTTGAAAGTATGTTTAGCCTTATACCACGGAATATAAATGCGGTGCTAATTCCCCATGATATTGTCTATCAGCAAAGCCCACAGGTTAATAGTGGGATAGAAGTGGTTGATTCATTAGTGAGCAAATCACTTCCCGCACCAAATGTTGGGGCAAGTGTCAACCCATTGCAGATCTACACAGAAATAGGCACTTACATCTGGATTTTAGGAATAATGGTACTGCTTATCTATAGTGTAGTATCCGTTTTACGATTAAAAAGACAGCTAAAAGGTGCACAGTTAATAGAGCAAAATATCTATCACGCTCAGAATTTGAAAACACCATTTGTGCTTGGCATAATAAGACCCAGGATATATCTACCAGTTGACCTAAGTACCACCGAAAGAAGCTATATTTTGCTACATGAACAGACCCATATCCAGAGAAAAGACCATATAATTAAGATACTAGCTTTCATAATACTATCCATACATTGGTTTAACCCTCTTGTGTGGATTGCGTTTTTGTTAATGAGTACAGATATGGAACTTTCTTGTGATGAAAGGGTACTGAAAGAAATGAATGAAGAAATCAAAAAGCCTTATGCGAATTCCTTATTATCTCTTGCAACTGGACGGCATATTTTAAATGGAAGCCCTCTTGCTTTTGGAGAGGGAAATGTTAAAGGGAGGATTATAAACGTGTTAAATTATAAAAAGCCAGTGTTTTGGGTTGTTGTAGTGGCACTGATCGCTGTGGTAGCAGTTAGTGTAGGGCTTATGAGTAACCCCCAAGAAAAACAGCTGTCGATAGAGGATTATGCTCATCAATTTATTGAGAAAACAATTGCAGATTATAACACCGAGGAAAATTATTTTAAGATAATAGATAGGAAAATCACAAAGCTTGAGAAGATAGCATCCTTTGATGAACTGCTACCGGCAACCACACTTGATATTTGGAGTCTCGAATACCGTCTTAAGCCCGAAGATATAAGTAAGATTATGCTGGCAGGTGGTATGAATGAAGTTGACGGTTGGATTACAGAGGAGGCTAGTATGGGTAAACCGATATTGGTCTTTTCCAATGATAACTCTACACCGCAGTTTCTAGGTACCTTTTGGAGTGGTGAAGCTGATCTCTCTACACTTGCAGGGCAAGAAATGGCGCTTCGGATTTTTCTAGAAACGAGAGAAATGTTACCAAGGGAAACATACAGTGGGAATCATATTGTCATAAAATTTCCAGCTTCCACAGGCGAAACATATCAGCTGTTTTTATCCCAACCTGTTATTCAGGGAGAAGGTGGGATTTGGTGTGTAGAGCGCTGGATGGATGGAAACGGCGCAGTATATTATGTTACGCCAGAGACAGATATTAAGATAGCAGATTATTATAAAGCGTTGCAAAAACAAAGTGATGAAGGGGATAACCTATCCCTTATAGATCCATTGGAAGTGGCTATAGATTATATAAAAAATGACCTGGGCCAATTGCAAGTAACTACTCATGATCTTGTGCAGGAATACTCAGCAACAATAGAGGATTTCATGGAAACCCCTGAAAGCAATTTTGTAGGGTTTATATCAAACTTTGAAATCGATGAATATTCTAAAGCTTCTTTTCATCTGGATCAAATTGAATGGCTGACACTTGATGATACTGAAAGGTTGGAGGCGCTTGATATAGATCCAGATGAAGATATGCCAGGTGGGTTTTATATTCATAATCCAAACAGCTATCCCATGTCTTTTCAAGTAGCTGAAGATGCTCAATACAATATTATAAATTGGAGCGAAAGTGCTACCCATAAATCGGTTAGCACTCAAGCGTTCAAAGAACATCTTGAACAATATTATTCGGATTTTGCACCACCATTTAGAGTTGTAACTAAGGATGGGTATGTGCAAAGTATTACAGAACAATATGTGCCATAAGAGTATCAAACAGGAGAAGAATCTCGATGGGTTGGAATCAAAAACTCATGTTGCTATTGGTACAGTATAAAAAATGGAGGGAAGTAAATGTTGTATATTATTGGTATTTTATCTATAATTACACTTGGATCATTTATTTGGACAGTCATTCAAATTCTAAAACCTGAATGGTTTTATAAGGCTGAAAATGAAGCGAACTTAAAGAGAAAGAGGCCTTGGTGGTATCTGGTGCTAGGGATAGTAGGTCTGATTGTATTAATCGTATTATGGATACAGGCATTTAAGCTCGAGTTTGTTTCTGTTTGGATTTTAACTGTCGTGTTCTCATTGGGATCAATAAAAGCTTTGGGTATGGTTTTCTTCTATGATAAGTTTAGTGGTGGTGTAACAAAATTAGTAGGGAAAATGCAATCTTCAAAAAGAACCTATGCAACCATTGTCATTTCAAGAGGGATATTGACGATATGTTCATTGTTGGCTGCTTTGTATTTTGGTGGATTTTTTGGTGTTGTTAAATAGTAGCTCATAAATGGCGAATGGAAATCATTTTTTCCCCATTCTAGTATGGTATAGGGATTAAAAAGTTTTATATACCAGGATTTCTTTCCCCATTTAAGGCGGTGCCAGACATGATTGGACACTTCGGCTCAACAGGATCTGTGGCTTTTTATATCCCCAATGTTGATTTTATATTGCAGGTACTACCAATCAGCAAGCCAATCCGAGTACAGCTTTTCAAGCTAAAATATATATTGTGCATACACATACGTAACTATTTATCGTAAGGTTACGAGTTGCTATTTTTGCAGTTTTACAAATCTTATAATGACCAACCACCTAGACAAAAGGTGAAGACAGCTGAAGTTATTACTAAAGATGAGTTTATTGAAATTGTTGATAGACTTGAACAAGGAGAGAAAGATGCGAATTCATGAATTACTGTATTTTTTTAAGACATATTTTCTATTTGGAGTAATGGGATTAGTACTATTAGCGGTGCTAGGCACTTTTGGATATTATATTATATATAGAAGGATATTAAGAGGTAAAAAAAAGTTCTCTAAGAAACAAATAATCTTTGGAGGTCTTTTTATTGCATATGTTCTTATGGTTTTTGGGGTTACGTTTCTAAGTAGAGGTCCTCATTTTCAAGGCAGTATGAATACTCATTTTTTAAGCTCCTATAGAGATGCTTGGAATAGCTTTAGCCTACGTAGTTGGCAGTTCATAATTCTTAACATATTTATGTTTGTTCCCTTTGGATTTCTCTTGCCTTTGTTACAGGGAAGATTTTATAAAATATATAACACTTTGATAGCAGCTCTGCTATTTACAATATTTATAGAATTGTTTCAATTAAAAACGGGAGTAGGAGTTTTTGAATTAGATGATATTTTTAATAATGTTTTAGGGGCTTTAATAGGATATGGTATAGTAATGACTTTATTATCCGTCATAAAACCAAGCAAGAGTAAAGGCTTAAAAGTGATGGTGTTTCTATCACCATTAATTATGACGCTAGTCGTTTTTATAAGCATATTTACTTATTATGACAATAAAGAATTTGGGAATATTCCGCAGGCTTATAATTATAAAATAAACTTAAAAAATGCAAATATAGTATTAAAGGCTTCATTAAAGGATAACAAAGGTGCAGTACCAATATATAAAGCTCCTGTATTTACAAAAGATGAGGCTATTGAATGGGCAAGTGAATTCTTTAATAGTCTGGGTATTGATGCATCAAATATAGAAATAGATGCCTATAATGACAATTCGCTATTTTGGAGAAGAGGAGAACCTACTTATAACATATGGCTCGATTATGTAGGCGGGACTTATAGATTTTCAGATTTTTCTAGTTTTGATGAAAAAACAAAACCTATGAACATTGAAGAAGATATACTAATAGAGACTTTAAGTGATTTTGGGATAACAATTCCAAAAGAAGTTGAGTTTATTACTCAAAATAGTGGTAGTTATCAATGGAAGGTTAACAAAGTTGTTGAGGGAGATACCCTTTTAGATGGTGCCATAGCTTGTACCTATTTTAATGATCATACAATAAAAGAATTAAGTAATAATTTAATCACATATAAAAGAGTAAAAGAGGTAACAATAAAAAGTAAGAAAGAAGCTTTTGAAGAGTTAGTCGCTGGAAAATTTCGATATTATTATGACGAGAATATAAAGGATATAACTATAGGAGATATAAGCCTTGAATATATATTGGATACAAAGGGATTCTATCAACCGGCATATTCTTTTACGTCAAACATAGATGGTAATGAATATCATATATTTGTACCAGCAATAAAATGATATACAAAAAGATGCATAATCAGTTTATATATGATAAGAATCTAAGGCGATTTCGGTAAGAACATTACTTTCGATATATCATTATTTACAACTAAAGTCATAAGAGCATTTTTTATGGCTTTTTTTGTGTAAAGCATGAGTGCAATCTAATGGGTTTGGTCTGACGAACAGAAATCACATCAGGCTACAGTTAGGAATAAGGCAGCACAACAAGTCAAAGTCCAATAACGACTTGGAATTAACTGTAGTAAATGTGTTAGATATGGATTTGAAGAAATTCTTTGATACTGAACCAAATTTCATTTTTAATTTTCATTTGACCATATATTAAATGCTTTGGATAAACAAAGCAATGGTTACGGCAATAATTGCAGAAAATAACACTAACAATACAATAGATTTTATCCAGTTCTTTGTAAAAATTTTGTGTTTATATTGATATACAGTAGTAACTAAGCCACTTAAGAATATTAATCCAAACAAGTCCCAGGGAGCTTCATTTAATCTAAAAGATCTGTAAATAATATTGATAAGGATTCCAAAAGTTAAAATTATATAACCATATTTATAACTTTGATTCTCAATGAAAGTTGTTCTTTCATCCTTTTCATTATTTTTTGTTAACATCTTCATCTACCTCCTCAAAATAAAATAATGTTTCGAATGGCTTGTTAAATACTCTAGCTATTAATAATGCTAATTTTGCTGTTGGACAATATTGTCCAGTTTCTATAGAGCTAATAGTTTGTCTTGTAACTCCAACAAGAGCAGCAAGTTGTTCCTGAGAAAGATTATTTTCAGCTCTAGCAACTTTAAGTCTATTCTTTAGTATAATATTCTCGTTCATAATGCTACCTCCTTAATAATCATATTATAGATATATAACGCCGGTATGTCAAGTAAACTATTCAATTTGATAAGTACACTTGTCAGATAATCTGGATTCGTGAATGAAAAAAATTCAAGTTTGAATGTACTTGAATGTATCATAAGCAACATATTCTACTTCAAAAGTCCATAATGTAACAGAAAGCCAAAAATCTGACCATTGAATACTGTAACATAAGTATTATAATGAAGACATGGATTTTATGTAACGGGTGTTACATAAAATCCATGTCTTCATTATAATACTCCAAACGATAGAAGCAAAATATTAATAGATCATTAGCAGCTAAAGGAGACTACGCACATGGCAAAAAAACGATTTTTTCACCCTAATATTGGAAGCATAGCAGACATTACGATTAGCCACCGGAAGAAAATTGAAGTTCTTTTTATTATTCTTGTAGTAATCAGCATGTTTTTCTATTTATTTGTCAATGTCAACTACGATCTGACAAAATACCTGCCCGAGGATTCACAGACCACAATAGGCCTCAACATTATGAAGGAGCAGTTTGGCTACCCGGGAACTGCACAAGTTATGATTGGAAACGTAACGCTGACGGAAGCTAAGAATTATAGGGATAAGATTAGGTCTATCGACGGTGTTGATCGTGTCATAGGAGCCGATGTGATTATCGATACCTATCTAACAGGGGATTTTATTCCAACGGTAGCTATTGATGATTATTACAAAGACGGATATGCGTTGTTCAATATAACATTTCTAGAAAGTGACAGCAGTTCAGGGACATCCAAAGCCATTGATGAGATTGAAAATATTGTTGGCTCTAAAGGTCATTTGACTGGTCAGGCTATTCAACAGAAATCGCTGAGCGACTCAATAAATAAAGAAGTGGCTTATGCCATGGTAGCTGCCTTTATTCTGATTTTCACGCTTCTATGCCTTTTCACAACGTCCTGGTTTGAACCTGTCTTGTTTTTGATGGTGATGGGGATTGCCATCATCATCAATATGGGCAGTAACATTTTTATGGGGGAGATATCCTTTCTCGCCTCAAGCCTTGTGGCAATTATACAGCTTGCCTGTGCCATGGACTACTCCATCTTCTTCTTGCACGCATATATTCGTAGGAAGAAGGCAGGTGATGATTTGACTTCTGCCATACGAGGGGGTTGGATAGAATCTATAAAATCAATACTACCAAGCAGTATCACAACAATAGCAAGCTTTCTTGCTCTGACAGTTATGGAATTCTCCATTGGTTACGATATGGGAATTGTTCTTGCTAAGGGTATTGTTATCAGTGTTCTCACTGTATTATTATTAATGCCGGCACTGCTTCTCCGCTTCGATAAACGCATTGAAAAAACATCGCATCGTTCATTCCTGCCGTCATTTAGATCACTGGGGCAGTTTTCTTATAAAAGTCGTTATATTGTATTGGTTTTGGCGTTGTTAATTATTATACCCAGTTATGTGGGTCAGGGGATGAATGATTTTTCTTATGGGACTGAATCAATCGGTGGCTCACAAGGTACAAGGCTCTATAATGACGAACAGGCCATCAATAATGTATTTGGGCAAAGTAATAGTATCGTTGTACTTTATCCGAATACATCTAATATAAAAGAAAAAGAACTTGGGGATGAGCTCCAAGATCTCAATTTCGTTATTAGTGTTACGTCTCTTTCCAATACACTGCCCCAGTATATTCCCACAAGCTTTTTTCCGGAAAGCTTAACGAGCCAACTGCAAGGGAGTCAATACAACCGTATGATTGTGAATATTCGAACCGATGGGGAAAGTGATTACGCATTTCAATGTTCCGACCACATTGAAAAGATTGTAAAGCAATATTATCCGGATGACGCCTACTTAATTGGCGTAACCCCATCTACTCAAGATATTAAAACTACGATTACAGCCGACTATAGCCTTGTTAATAAAATATCTCTCCTGTCTGTTGCCTTCGTCGTTGCAGCTTCATTTTTATCCATATTTGTTCCAATCGTGGTCATAATTCCGATTCAACTGGCCGTGTTTATAAATATGTTTTTCCCATATATTGTTGGGGATAAATTGTTTTTTCTAGGCTTCTTGATTGTCAGCAGTCTTCAGCTTGGCGCTACGGTGGATTATTCTATTCTAATGACCAATCATTATCTAGAGCACCGAACACGGATGGGGAAAAAGGAGGCGGCGATAGAAACAATTATAGTCAGTGCGCCTTCCATCATGACATCTGCCCTGATTCTCTCTGGTGTGGGGTACGTCATATCTTTTACATCTACTCTCACTGGCATCGCCAGTGTTGGGGAACTACTCGGCAGAGGTGCATTACTTAGCCTGTTGACGGTACTTTTTTTACTTCCCGCTCTTATGGTGCTGTTCGATAAGCCCTTGACATATCGCCAGAGGAAAAAAGCCATTGGCAGGCAAAACAAGGAGATTTCCGTGGATATACCTGCTTTCCCTTGTGGAAACATGGGGTTATGCATAAAACGTTTTATTGTTTATATCAAAGATACAATAACAGGTGAAAACCCAAATAAAAAACCAAATATAGAATTTAAGAGAGGTATTACTGATGAAGAAAATATATAAAGCTTTGGCAATTGTTCTTTCGGTGTGCATACTGTTTCCTACCTTCGCCCAAAGCGTAAACGCGGCCTCGCCCGTAGCTTCTACCAGCGAAACGTTGTATGTGAATATGGATTACTATGGTAAAGTAAGTAATATGAATATTGTAAAAGGCGTCAATTTAAATGGGAATAGTATATTCACGGACTATGGTTCCTATTCTAAAGTCACGAACATGACTAATTCCTCCATCCCCAGTATCAAAGGGGACAACGTTACATGGAATCTTTCAGATAACACAGGAAGATTTTATTACGAAGGTACTCCAAAGGGAAGAGTGACGCTGCCATGGAACTTTGATGTGGATTATAAGTTAAACGGTGTGGCGGCAGATCCTCAAAAGTTGGCAGGAGCTTCCGGCATGGTAGAAATTAATATTAAGGCTACGCCAAATCCAAATGTGAACGAATACTATAAAAACAATATGCTTCTACTAGTAGGTACCTATGTAAAAATAGACGATACAACGTTAAGTGTAGAGGCACCGGGCGCACAGGTCGTTCTTCTGGGAAGCTACAAACTTGTCATTTTTGCCGCTCTGCCTGGAGAAGCTAATGATTATACCCTTCGTATCGGCACAAATAATTTTGAAACGAGCGGAATAATCATGACGATGGTGCCAGCAACAATAGCCCAAATGGATGAAATAAAAAATGTTCGCGATATGAAAGAAAAGTCAAAAGACTCAGTGGATAGCATCACTGAAAACGCAAATTCAATATTGAATATTATTGGAGCTATGTCCGGCGGACTAAGCCAACTAGAATCCGGGCTTAATACTGTTAATAAGTCAAATGATGCAATCAGCGCATCCCGTGGCGATTTAAGTGATAAAGCTGGTCAAAACATCGTCGACCTTTCTGGTGTTGCCCAACAGACAGAGGCAATGATTCCCCATTTGGAAAATACGCAGTTTATGATAGTGAAGGTGTCTGAGAATATCAATGAAATCACACAGGAGATGGTGTCAGCTAAGTCTGGGCTAACTTCTTTGCAAAAATCAATAAGCATAATCCAAGATGATTTTGAGAAGCTTAGTAATGATGGCGAAAGTATTACCACCCAAATTGATGAAGCTCAAACAGATATGAAAAATTATAGGAAATCCATCTCTTCCTTAGAAAGAAGTCTTGAAGGTTTAAATGAGGTAATGGATGGAATGAATAGGCAATTGCAAGAATTACAGCAGTCTGAGGGAATTACTGACCCTACGACGGCTATGCTTGCCGGCATGATGCCAAGCCTGGTAGAGGTCATTGATGCATCAAATGATACAGTAAGTGCTTCAAAAACATTAATAAGCCAATCCAATGATTATTTTACAGAGGCCAAGGCGGTTGCCAACAATGTCAGCCAAACCTTGGATAATACCCAAGGTATTGCGGATAATACCCGTGACCTTTTGCAAAACGGCAAGAGGCTGCTAAATGATGTCGATTCATTAAATGATACACTGACTGAGGGAACGAGCACTGCTAACAGTGCGCTGCAAGAAACCCAGGAGTTGGCTGGGGGTGTAACAAATCTTCTAAATAGTTCAGGTACATTTCTTTCATCTTTTAAAACCACTGTAGATGAAAATAGTGGCAGCCTCTCACAAGGAACACGTGATAGTATAAGCGGGCTCATAAAAGTCATGAAAAAGAGCCTTGAGGCTATTGAGCAAACAGCGGCGATCAAAAAATCTATGAATACAACAAAAAGTTCTCTTGAGCAAGAAATTGATAATTATGAAGAAAACACCAACATTTTGCTTCTAGATATAGAAGCAAAACCCGTATCTTTCACTTCAGACAAAAATACATCACTGGAAAGCGTTCAGATTATAATGCGCACTCAGGAAATCAGCATAAAAAATAATGATGTGACACAGGAAGATTTGGATAAAGAAAGCGGAAATCCTTTTGAAAGAATGACGAAGGTATTTCAGAAAATCTGGGATGCAATTATTTTAGCTTTTGCGCAATGATAAAAAGAAACCACTGAGTGTTGTGATGACCTTCAGTGGTTTCTTATTTAAAATTATTTCACGATTGTTCTGATTCCGGAAGATACAATGATTGTTATTTGTTTCGATAAATCCTCTAAGGATACGCTTTGGTCCGAACGGAACCATTCTTTATATGTCGTAATCAGTCCTCCAGCTATATATTCAAAAATGAATATAAGCATTTCGTCACTGACATTCGTTTTTCCATTTAAAGCGGAGAGGGCGTAATCTCTGAAAACATTTTTAACTTTTGCAAGTGTAGTGTCTATGACCGTTGAACTTAGAAAGAGTGTGTAGAAGTTTATATCTTCAACAATAATATTAGTCAAAATATAAAACATTTGATAGGGTTCTGTAATTATTTTTGTAATGTCTTGTTCACTGATCAAGGGAATGAGTTTACTGATAATATCATTTTCAATGTCGTCAATGAGTTCATAAACATCCTTGTAATATGCATAAAATGTTTTTCTGTTAATATCAGCAATATCTGAAATATCCGTTACAGTGATTTCACTAAGATTTTTATCAGAAGCCAAAGTCAACAAAGCATTTTTGATGGCTTTTTTTGTTTTTCGGACTCTTCTGTCTATTTTAACTTCTTCATCAATTATAGGGTTCATTTATGAGTTCCTTTCTGAAACAATCTCAAACGGTAGCATTATATATAATTTATTATAACTCGAGTTTAAAGATAAAGCAACAAGTGTTTCTTAATGAAAGAAAAAGACTTAAAGACAAATGAATAAAATTTCATTGAAACTTATTTTAAATGTCATGCGTCAAATTATAAAAGAGAAATAAAATAATTATGTAAAGGAAAATGAAAAATGATTTATAAGAAAAAAAAATCGACGAAAGCATGGAAGATATGGCTGGGTACATGCTGTATGCTGCTTTACATAAGCCAAGTGCAACCCATTTTTTCTGAAATAGGGGGTGGCTTGAGGATTATGCATGAGTATGACACCCGTATTTTAATGAATGGCACCTATCTTACAGATGGGGTCATGGCAGAGATATCCGACAATCGGGTGGCTATGTTACCATTGCAGGGAGTTTTTGAAGCGGCAGGTTATACTGTGAGTTCGGATTTGACGAGCAAACAAGATATAATACATCTGATGGACGGTGAAAAACTTGCGTTAGACATTACAAATGGTAAGGCTTATCTATCTGGAACAGAGGTAGGAACCTTTCCATACAAAGTGAAAAACGGAAAAACTTTGACGACGCCAGAATTTTTTTCATTAGTAGAGGGTATTGATGCCAAATATGATGTGGCAACGCATACAACGATTATTTCTGTTACACCATCTCAACCCAATGACGTTGTTTTTTATGATATAGGTACTAAGCTTATCAAACTACCTTCTGGAAGTGATTTGAACATCACCTTAAACGGTGGGATAGCTGTTCCGGCATCGCAAAATAATCCGATTGTAATGATTTTACATGGCTCACATCCTATGGAAAATGCTGCAGATAATCGCTATGATCTGGGTTATTCTTACTTGATGAAATCACTTGCATCTCAGGGATATGCTGCATTAAGCCTAAATGTCAACTTGCAATATTCATTCCTTGATGGTGAGCCCATAGGTCAGGAACGCTTAATCACTATTTTCCAAGAAACCCTAGCCGCACTTAAACTGGCTAATGACGGGAAGTACAATGGCTTTGGTACGGATCTGACAGGCAAACTGGACTTGTCGAACCTGGTTCTGGTTGGTCATTCACGAGGTGGAGGCGGGATTATTTATGTAGCGGATGCGTTACAAAAAGATAAAGACGTGAAAGTAGTGGGTCTTGTGGCTTTCTCGCCGACAGAAGTATATGTCGAAGATCTTAAATCCACCGATATTCCTACATCGTTTATTATTCCTGAGCTAGATGGTGATGTGGTAAGCTTGGACGGTTATACCTATTTCGACACCTTGGTAAGTCAAACCAATAGAACCAATGACCTTCAGTTAGTATACCTTTATGGTGCAAATCATAATGCTTTTAATGAAGGTGTTGTACCGCAAGATCTGGGAAAAATATGGTACACTGGCGAAAAGATAGCCATTTCAGCCAAAGAACAGCGCGATTTTACAACAAAATATGTAATTGCTTTCACAAATGCCGTAACTTTTGGAAAACCACTTCACAAAATTGCGAATAGTTCAGACCAGAAACTGTTTGGGTATAAAGCAATGGTCAGCAACAGTTTAGCTGGAAGCCTAAAGATATTTGGTGCACATGATCATACCGTGACCGCAAACCGTGCCACCTTAGAGCAGGTAATCAGTAGCAATATGATGAATAAAAATACCGCTGGACTTTTTAATCCAGGTGGCTTTAGCCAAAATCTCGAGCTATTAAAAATAAGTTGGCAGGAACAAGGTGCTAATGTTGCTTTTGCATTGAGCAAGGAGACGCGAGACCTGAGCAAAATGGACTTGTTAAGTTTATACCTTGCGCCAGATTCTACAAGCCCATTGAATAACAGACAAAACCAGAGCTTCCAAGTGGAACTAGTGGATATCAACGGGAAAGTCGCATCTTATGTGTTAGATAGCAATACGCCAGCACTGACATATCAGGATGGAGATCCTATTTTTGAAGGAGATATTTTCTCTACAATTACGCCTCTAGGGATCATTGGAATTCAACTGGCCGCATTCAATCAAATCGAACTTATTGATTTGGCACAAATTGCTGAAGTTAGACTGAACTTTTGGGAGAATACAAGCGGTAGCATTATGGTACGTTCTATCTTTGCTTCGAGGGCTAATCCTATACCAGAACCAGAACCAGAACCAGAAAGTAATGAAATTGCCAAACAGACAAAGAGTGGTGCTGTTTATATTATAATTGCCTTAGCAGGTGTATTAATTGTTGGAGTTACAACCATCATTCTTCTAAAGAAATATAAGAAGTAGGTGATACTGACGTTTCCTCTTATATTTGCAGAGTTAAACTCTATATCATCAAAGAGCATGTTACTTGATGAACCGTACCCGCTTTTAGACCCGATTTCAACCATGATTATTGAAGATCAAACCGCATTTTTTTACAAAGTTATATCGAGAAGAATCTAAATAATGGTTTAGACTGAAGCTTAATGGACAGTCTAAACTTTTTCATTTTCTCCTCATTATCCTTAGTAAGAGGCGGTATTGTTGGCAATGGCTTGATTGGTTTAGTCTTGATTATCGTTGTTTCGATTACTTTTTTAGATCATTGGGCATCAATAATCATGAGTTTTTCTAAAGTTGTTTTACTATGTATACTAACGATACTTGCTTATGTTGGAATTTTTGACTTGAACCAGCTAGATGCGACAAGATATACTAAACCTGTTGAGTGGGTTTACCAAACATGGCGTGAATTGAATGTAGAATGTCGTAGAATGTACTTACTATTAGGCATTCGTTACTGTAAAATGAGTTCATAGTTAAGAAACCAACGTAACATCTCAGATAGATTACAAACAAAAATTATGGAGGTATAAAATGAGTAAAAAAGTAGCATTAGTAACAGGTGCAAGCAGTGGTATTGGACTCGAAACAGCCGTAGATTTGAAAAACGCTGGATTTATCGTATATGGCGCAGCCAGAAGAATGGATAAGCTTAAAGATCTTGAAGGAAAAGGTATCAAGATTATACAGTTGGATGTAGAAGATGAAGATTCAATGATTAAATGTGTAGAAACAATTATGAATCAAGAAGGACGTTTGGATGTTCTTGTAAATAACGCTGGGTATGGTTCCTTTGGAGCCATTGAAGATGTGCCAATGGAAGAAGCTAGGCGACAGATTGAAGTTAATGTATTTGGTCTGGCAAGAATGTGCCAGTTGGTTCTGCCTCATATGAGAAAAAACAGTTTTGGTAGAATCATTAACATTTCATCTATGGGTGGGAAAATGTATACATCATTTGGTGGTTGGTATCATGCAACCAAATTTGCGGTAGAGGCACTGAGCGATTGTATGAGACTAGAAACAGAGCAGTTTGGTGTGGATGTTGTGCTGGTTGAACCCGGTGGCATCAAGACGGACTGGGGTATAATCGCAGCAGAAAACCTTCAGAAAACTTCAAAAGGTAGTGCTTATGAAGAAAACGTAAAAGAGACTGCTGAAAAAATGCGTAAAAACTACAATGGCAATCTACTTTCAGCTCCTAAGATTATATCAAAAGTAATAGTGAAAGCAGCCACAGCAAAAAAACCTAAAACCAGATATCTTGTGGGTTTTGGTGCTAAGCCAGCTGTCTTTCTTAGAAGAATCTTATCAGATAGAATGTTCGATAAATTTGTTAAAGCAACAATGTAAATATAAAGAGAAAGTGATGATGATATGAGCAATTATTTTGTGCTTGATAAAACCTATAAGAATTATCTTGATGCCATCGGTGTAAATGGAGAACTTGTATTCAAAAAAGTAGGTATTCCCTATAAAAGTATTGATAATGAAGGGATTAGCCTAAGTAAACAGCAATATATTGCTTTCATGGAAAGTATGGATACCTTCACAACAGATGAGCATATCCTCATGATGAGTAATGTAGATCAATTTTAAGTAAATGGAAACTGATGAAACATTTGCCGCATAGGTGATGTAATAATGAAATTCGTAGAAAGGCAAAATTGCTATAAATAAATTTTCAAAAACCAACTTTTGTTGGTATTGTTACCTTTTGTCATAGGTTATACTTAAAAAAATTCAATTTTTAAGGAGAAAAACTATGTTAAAAGAAAACAATAATGTTCAGACAAAATTAATGGTATTATGGATTTTTGTTAAATTAAATGTAATTAGTGCAGATCTTCTAAGCTTTTTACAACCGGGATTTTTAAAGGAATTGACGACTTCTGGTACTGCTGAAGGGTTGGTTATTACACCAAGTTTTCTTGTCATTGCTGCAGTTCTATTAGAAATAAATATAGTTATGATATTGGTTTCTAAGTTTGTAACGAGAAGGATTAATCGAAAGTTAAATATGATTGCACCAATTATTGTTGCTGCCTTTATTGTTGGAGGTGGTTCTCTTGCGCCACATTATATTTTCTTTGCAACCATTGAGTTAATAGCACTCTTTTTCATTATGAAAACAGCGATACAATGGAAAATAGAGTCTTAATCCATTGTTAAGGTGGTTAAGGCGTCAAAACTATATAGTTTTGACCCTTTAACCTTAAGGTTGTTGTTTCATAACAATAAAAGCTTTAAGTGTTATATGTATGCCTTCAATGGACTAAGGAGCTATGTTAAAAGAGGGAGGCATCATGAACGAAAAACTGATTATGAGTAAATTAAAAAAACCGGATTTACCCAAAGCTTTTGTAACAAAAGAAGAAATCCATAAAGGGTTAGCATTTTCGAAAATATCTTTAGTCTGTGCCCCAGCAGGCACCGGAAAATCTTCAGCTGTAAGTGACTGGTTAAATAGTCAAACTTCTAATTATTTATGGTACTCTTTAGATGACTGGGACAATGATTTTGATATGTTTCTCTCATATGTTATTAAAGGTCTTGAAACAATAGATAAAAACACAGCTAAAAAATTCCAAGAGTTCACCAAGGGTTACTTTTCTCTAAGCGAGAAAACTCTTATTAAAGGTATTATTGCTCTTTTGCACAATGTGACGGTACCCTGGATTTTAGTCCTTGACGACTATCATAATATTACTGAAACTAGAATTCATAATCTTATGAGTGTTTTGTTAATGCACTTACCATCGAATATGTCATTTTGTATCATAAGTCGTGAAGATCCACCCATTCATTTTGGAAAGCTTAGGGCTCAACAGAAGTTATACGAATTAAGAATGTCATCTTTAAAGTTTAATTTAAAGGACACAGAAACTTTCTTTAATTCAACGATAAAAGCACCTTTAAATCAAGAACAAATCAACTATTTTTATCAACGATCAGAAGGTTGGGTAGCGGGACTTCAACTGATTGCAATGACCCTTCAAGAGGTTGATGTTATTGATGATTTTATAAAAACATTCGATGGAAATCAAGATTATATTATGGACTATCTTTTAGAAGAAGTGCTCTATCGACATTCAGATATGAGTCGAGAATTTCTTCTAAAAACATCTATTTTTTCATATTTTAGTTATGAATTATGTGCTTTTGTTCTTGAATTACCATATGAAACAGTGGTTTTAGAAATGGAGTATTTACTTCGTACGAATAGTTTTCTAATTTCTTTAAATAAAGAAAAAGAATGGTACCGGTATCATCATTTGTTTAGAATGCTTTTAAAACAACAGCTTAGAGGTTATAAAGATCTGAATCTTAGTCATCTTTGTAAAAGGGCGGGCATTTGGTATGAAGATCAGGAAGCATATCAGGAAGCGATTTTTTATTATCTAGAAGGTGAACAGTTTGAAGAAGCACAAAGACTAATTGAAAAAAGATTTACAGTTATGGATATGGAACTTAACTCAGCTTCATGGTTAGACCTCGCTAAACGGTTGCCCCTTGAATACCTTAAATCCAGTCCGGTTTTATGCTTAGGTTATGGTTGGGCATTATTAGATCAAGGGAATATCCATGATTGTCAAAAATGGTTTCAAAAGTCAAAAGAGCTATATGATACTGTGCATTTGACTGAAAAATCAGATTCAATCAAGATTCATGATCCAGATACATTTGAAAATATTCCTATAATGTTGTTATGCTCAAAAGCTTATATTGCAGCAATTAATGGCAAATACGAATCTTTGTTATCCTACACAGAAGAACTGACAAAATTAGCAAGAAATTCTAGATATTCTCGCCAATGGATTATTGAATCATTCGTGGGGATGATGCATTGGGGTCAAGGAAACTTAATAGATGCTTTAAAAATTATGATTAATCTTAAAGAAGATGCATCAAATGGTTTAAGCAAATCAGTAAGACATACTTTTACTTGGATTATTGCTGAAATCTATATTCAAAAAGGGGAACTGACAAGAGCTAAATTATTGTTGGAAAATGCAATTGAAACGATTTTGGAAAATAATGACCTCCCATTTTTAGTCGCTACCTATTACATGTTATTGGCATTGATAGAAAGTATCCGGGGCCATAGAGATAAGGCATACAATTTTCTTGAGACCAGCAAAGTTTATGGTTATCGTTTTGAGTTTATGGATTGGCGCTATAAATACCATCTTTTGAAGTCTAGATTGTATATGCAAGATGGTTTATATGAACAAGCAGAAGCGTGTATTCAAGAAGGCAAACAATACAGATTCTTAAACCCTGCACCGGAAGTATTAACCTTAGAAGATCTTTCTTTTTGGTTATTAATGTTAACGGATGCAGATGAAAGTAAAAAGTTTTTTTTAGTTGACGAGGCTATAAAAAAACTTGAAGAGACCTCTCTAGATTTACCGGCATACAACGAAGAAATGCATTGGAAGATTATTTTAAACCAAGCGCCTGTTGAGATTTATGGTCAAAGACTACTTCCAATTTGTGAAAAATTATTAGAACGGGGTAAACTTCAACAAAGAGACTTAGACATCATTGACTATACTTTGATTTTGAGAAGATTTATACAAGATTCATCCCAAAAAAAGAACTTGTTAAACTCGGCAAAAATATATTCGAGGAGGGAAGGTATTCTTCAACCTTTTATAGAGTTTGCTGAAGAGAATAACATGCTAGAAGATATTAACGTTATGCCATTTGAAGCAAGAAGAGCGCAAATAAACAAAAATCTTCCGGAACCTTTGACTGGAAGAGAGTTAGAGATTTTGCTTTTGATTGCGAAAGGGTATTCCAATCAAGAAATCTCAAATCACTTATTTATTACACATAGTACGGTGAAAAGTTATAATAATAGATTATTTTCTAAACTAGAAGTTAAAAGAAGAACAGAAGCCGTTGCAAAAGCAAAGAGGATTGGGCTGCTAAAATAAAGGTTTATAGGACTCTATTAAAAGTGAGGGTGTGTTTCATGAAATACGAAATACGAATAAGAGGTTATATACAGTCCCATTGGTTTGAAGCTTTAGAACACATAAAAGAAGTCGATAAAACCACAATACTTAGAGGAAACTTGAAAGATCAAGCTGAGCTTTATGGTGTTTTAAGGCGAATTCAAGAGTTAGGCATTGAACTTATTTCTATAATCCCTATAGAAGAGGAGGTTTAAAATGAAAGCAATTGTTCAGGAGCAATATGGTCCGGCAGAAGTTTTAAAAGTCTTAGAAGTAGAGAGACCAACGCCCAAAGACGGCGAAGTTTTAATTCGGGTTAAAGCTACGGCTTTAAATGCACCTGACTGGAGACTTCTTAGAGGAAAGCCATTTGTGATGCGCATGATGACAGGACTGACCAGGCCTAAAAACAAAATCAAGGGCTGTGAATTTTCAGGTTTAATTGTTGATCTTGGTCAGGGAATTACAGACTTTAATTTAGGTGATGCTGTCATGGGAGACATTGCGGATGCAGGATTTGGAGCCTTTTCAGATTATGTCTGTGTAAAAACATCGTTACTGGCCAAAAAACCAGAAAGTTTAACGCATATTGAGGCTGCTGCATTACCATTAGCAGCTGTAACAGCGCTTCAAGGCGTTAGAAATAGTGGAAAATTAATAGCTGGTGAAGACGTACTGGTGGTTGGTGCCTCTGGTGGTGTTGGGAGCTATGTTCTTCAAGTTGCAAAATATTTTGGTGGCAACGTGACAGCAGTCACCAGTGAAAGAAATGAAAAACAAGCCAAAGACCTTGGTGCTCAAGAAGTGGTGGTTTACACGAAAACACCTGTTGATAATATTGGATATAAATATGACTTAATCTTAGCCGTTAACGGTTATAACAAAATAAAAACATATAGTAAGTTATTAAAACCTCAAGGTCGTTTGGTTATGATCGGTGGCAAATCTATGAAGCAAATTATTTTTATTACTGCTTTTGGAGGATGGATATCCCGCAAAAATGGCAAAAAATTTACAGGTCTTCTTGCAAGGGCTAATGGCAAAGATCTGTCTTTTATTAGTAACCTTGTAGATAAAAACAAAATCCGACCTGTGATCGAAAAAGAAATCCCCTTCGAAGACATTCCTAAAGGTTTAGCCGAACTGGAAAAAGGTCATGTTAGTGGTAAGATTGTTGTATGGGTCAATAGAGATTAATTAATGCCATATTATGAAACAATCACAGAAGGATATAATACCTCCAAAGTGGACAGTCTAATTAATTATAATCAGACAATCTACTTGGAGGTCTTTTTTGTTGGGGAGATATTGTTTTTATTACTAAATGTTCTTTTATTTTAGTATGGACTTGGTGCAGGCATTAAAAGTTGAAAGGTATAGCCATGAAGTAATTGAAAAGGCAGTTCAATTAGTAAATAAATGTAGACAAGCCATTATCGTAACTGTGACTGCATCTATTTTTATAAACATACTGCAATTGATAGCGGTATTTTCATGTTTACTTTTTCAATGAAAGTACTTTTGTAGAAGGGCATTCAGTACAACTGAACAATTTACGAATTACTAATAATTTGATAATTCTGAAAAAGAGAGATATAATTAAGAGATGAGCTTCTTCAATTATTGAATATAATAAAGCTCAAACAATAGGAGGTCCTCATGGGAACCGATGAAAAAGAAGAACAGAAATTTCCGGTCGTGGGAATAGGCGCATCTGCAGGAGGGTTAGCTGCATTTGAAGCGTTTTTTACTGGAATGTCTAAAGATAAAGAACCTAATATGACTTTCGTTTTAATACAACATTTAGCCCCAGATCATAAAAGTATTTTAACGGAAATAATTGAACGATATACGAATCTGCCTGTTTTTGAGGTGGAAGATGGCATGCTCATAAAACCTAATTGTATTTACATCATTCCACCCAAAAAAAACATGGCTTTAATAAATGGCAGCCTTCAACTTTTGGAAATCACTTCTCCTAGGGGGCAAAACCTGCCCATCGATTACTTCTTTCGCTCTCTGGCTATAGACCAGAAAGAAAGAGCCATTTGTATTGTCTTATCAGGCACAGGGAGTGACGGGACTTTAGGCCTTAGAGCCATTAAAGATGAAGGTGGTATTGCGATTGCACAGAGTACAGAGAGTGCGGAATATGCTGGTATGCCCTCAAGTGCAATTGCAACAGGCTTGGTAGATTATCAATTAGCGCCAAGCGAGATGATAAAGAACCTCGTATCGTATGTATCCCATGCCAGTTGGATTGCTGATCATCCGGTGGATACGCAGGAATTGAATAACGAAAATTTGCTTAAGAAAATATTTCTACTGATTCGAAACCAAAGAGGACATGATTTCTCAAAATATAAGCCAAGTATGATTAACAGGCGTATTGAAAGGCGATTGGCTGTCAACCAAATAGAAAATATGACGGACTATGTTAAATTCTTGCAACAAACACCGGCAGAGATTGAGGTTCTACTAAAGGATATGTTGATTGGTGTTACAAGTTTTTTCAGGGACAAAGATGCTTTTGAGAAGTTAGAAAAGGAGATTATTCCGAAGCTTTTTGAAGGCAAAGCTGAAAATTCAACGATAAGAATCTGGTGTGCAGGGTGCTCTACAGGTGAAGAAGCGTACTCGATTGCCATCTTGTTTCGGGAGCATCTAGAAAAACTTAAAATGAGGTATAACGTACAAATCTTTGCAACGGATATTGATCGACAGGCTATTGCTATAGCGAGATCAGGTATTTACCCAAGTGGCGTCATTGAAAATCTGAGCTCAGAGAGGATTGAAAGATTTTTTGTCCTAGAGCCTGGCAACTCTTCTTACCGTATCAGTAAGTCTATAAGAGAAATGCTTATTTTTTCCGAGCAGAGCATTATTAAGGGCCCACCTTTTTCAAGACTTGACTTGATTTCCTGCAGAAACCTCATGATTTATTTAAGTAGTGAGCTTCAAAAAAAACTGATACCCTTATTCCACTATGCCCTAAGTCCAAACGGTATACTATTTTTAGGGGTTTCAGAAACTGTAGGCAATTTCGAAATGTTGTTTGAGGTTGTAGACCGCAAATTGAAATTCTATCGACGTAAGGAAGATGCTCAGGGGATACAAAGAAGTATACCAAGTCAAATCTTAGTAACGCCTGTGGAGAAAGAGACAGTCAACAATTTGGTAAGGGTCAAAACCGATTACAGGCCAAAGCCTACTCTAAGAGAAATCACAGAACAAGCCATTCTTAAGGAGAATTCAGTCTCTGGCATTCTGGTGAATGAAAACGGTGACACTTTATATATCCATGGTAGAACCGGCATGTATTTGGAGCCAAGCCAAGGCGAAGTCGGTGTAAGTAATGTACTGAAAATGGCCAGGGAAGGTTTAAGACGAGAGTTGAAAATCGCTTTAAAAAACTGTATTGAAAAAAATGAAACTGTTCGCATACAAGAGGTCAATGTTAGAACGAATGGGCATTTTACGAAGGTTAATCTTGCGGTAAAACCGTTAAGAATAGGCACGATTTCTACAAAAAAAAGAACCTTGTATATTATATTACTTGAGGAAGCAAAGGGACAAGCTAAGGAGCAGGTAATAAATAGAAAAGGTGAAGATAACGAAGCGCATCCAACAGTTGAGTCAGATGCCTATATAGAAGAATTAAAGACTGAATTACGTATCAAAGATGAGTATTTACAGGCGGCTAATGAAGAACTTGAAACATCAAACGAAGAACTCAAATCATCTGTCGAAGAAATGCAGTCTGTAAATGAGGAACTCCAGTCCACTAATGAAGAGCTTGAAACCTCCAAAGAAGAGTTGCAATCCATCAACGAAGAGCTTACAACGGTGAACTCTGAACTACAAATTAAAGTACATGACTTATCTCAAATCAGCAACGATATGAATAACCTGTTATCGGGGACAAATATTGCGACGATATTCTTAGATCATCAACAAAACATTTTGAGGTTCACACCAACGGCTAACAAAATTATTAATCTTATAAAAAGCGATATTGGTCGACCGGTATCACATATTGCCTCCAATTTAGTAAAGTATAATAAATTAACGGTTGATGTAAAAACGGTTCTAGATACGTTGATGCTCAAGAACATAGAGGTTCAGACATTAGACGGCAATTGGTATGAAATGATTATACAACCTTATCGAACCATCGAAAATGTGATTGAGGGTGTTGTACTAACCTTTGTCGATATTACTGAAGCCAAAACTGCCAAAGATAAGCTTGCAGTATCTGAAATGCGCTATCGGACCTTATTTGAAACAGCCCAGGAAGGCATTTTGATTTTAGATGGCATGACCGGAAAAATCAAGGATGTAAATCCATTTTTAATAAAACTTCTAGGTTATCCTGAAGAAAAACTCTTGGAAAAACAAATTTGGGATATTGGTTTATTGAAAGATGTCGTTGCCAACAAGGAAAATTTTTTAGATTTAAAAAAGAAGAAATATATGCGTTATAAGGATTTACCCCTTGAAACGGCTAAAGGTGAAATGATTGCTGTTGAGTTTATAAGCAATGCCTTTGAAATTGACCGGATAAAAATCGTACAATGTAACATCAGAGTGATTCATGACTTAAAGAAATCTGAGCTAGATGAATAAGGAAGGAACAGCATGAAAAAAAAGAATGGATTAAGTCCAACCCACAATAATTCAAAGCATGTGACAAATGGCGAAAATGATTTGCGCTCAGTTGCTGAAGCCTTAATTATAGAAGAAGACAACAACAAAAATGAAGAATTGGAAAGTTTATCACTTGACGAGACCAATTCAATTGTTCATGAACTAAAAGTCTATCAAATTGAACTTGAAATGCAAAATGAAGAACTTAGAAATACGCAATTGGAATTGGAACTTACGAAGGCCAGATATTTTGACATTTACGATCTTGCACCAGAAGGTTACTTGATTCTTTCGGAAAAAGGATTTATTATTGAGTCGAATCTGACAGCTGCTGTGATGTTTGGAGAATCAAAGCATAGTCTTGCGAAAAAACAAATAACTGAGTATATTTTAAAAGAAGATCAAGATGTTTATTATAGCTACCGGAAACAGTTATTCGAATCCAAGTTACCCCATGAATGTGAACTGAGAATGTTGAAGGGCGATCAAACGGTTTTCTGGGGGCATATGAAATCAATCGTTGTAAAAGAAGGCGAACGAGATAATTGTCGCATGGTTATAAGCGACATTTCATCTAGAAAGACAGCAGAGAATGATCTAAAAGAGAGTGAAGAAAAGTTACTGTATTTAAGCACTCACGACCATCTTACCGGCTTATATAATAGAAGGTATTATGAACAACAGTTGAAAGATATAGACACAAATGAGAATCTACCGTTGTCGATTATCATGTTTGACCTTAATGGTTTAAAGCTGGTCAACGATTCATTTGGACACGATATGGGTGATGTGCTCCTTAATAAAGCGGCAGAAACAATAAAAAAGGCCTGCCGACATGAAGATATTATTGCTCGAATCGGAGGGGACGAATTTGTACTTATGTTACCTAAGACCTCAAGACGTGATACGGTAAAAATTGCAAACGATATTAAAGCGTTGACTTCTAAAGAAATCGTTTCAAATATAGAATTATCTATTTCCTATGGATATGACACCAAGGAAACGGATAACCAATTCATTTCAGAGATTGCCGTAAATGCTGAAAATCATATGTACAAGCACAAACTATTTGAACGCACCAGCATAAGGAGCAAAACGATAGAACTCATTATGAACACATTATTTGAGAAAAGCAATAGTGAAGCACAACATTCCAATAGAGTAAGTAGTATTTGCCAAGTCATTGCAGAAAAAATGGATTTAGACCAAAATACAGTCAATCAAATGAGAGTCGTCGGACTTATGCATGATATTGGAAAAATTGGTGTCGATGAAGAAATTCTGAATAAGAGTGGAAGCTTAACCAGTTCAGAAAGAGTAGATATTGAAAAGCATCCGGAAATTGGTTGGAGGCTTCTAAGCTCTACAAATGAATTTTCAGAGATCGCACAATTTGTCATTCACCATCATGAAAAATGGGATGGTAGTGGGTATCCCGATGGCATTAAGGGTGAAGCCATACAAATAGAAGCGAGAATTATTGCCGTTGCTGAAGCATATGCTGCAATGACGAGTAAAAGCAGTTTTAATGAAAAGCTAACCCAAAAAGAGGCATTGAAGGAATTGGTGAGATGCTCAGGAACCCACTTTGATCCAAACGTTGTGGAAGTCTTTAATGAGCTTGTGTTATCCGGAAACAGTAATTATTAAGCTTATATTTCTTGTAATCCGGATACACTTACGCTTGATATAAGGTGGTTGTGAATAAAGCTTGACTCCAATAGCTCTATTCTCTTAAAACGTTAGAGACATTGAATCCAGAAGCGTCTTTTATTTATTGAACTTAGGATGCGTCATTTAAGAGGGGAGAATCTATGGGGCATATAACAAGTAAGGATGCATACAAGAGTCTAGAAGAAAGAATCAATTGGTTTACACAAGGCGCCCACCCATCGGAGAGTTTATATAAAATCTTACAAATTCTATATTCGGAAACTGAAGCCAAATGGGTCGCGAAGTTGCCGATTCGTCCTTTTACTGCAAAAAAAGCAGCAAGAATATGGCATATCAGTGAAGGAAAAGCAGAGATT
>PGZS01000193.1 GCA_002841435.1 Firmicutes bacterium HGW-Firmicutes-3
GTGGATGCGGAGAATGTCAAACTTCATGTCAATCAGCTTGTAAGACGTCCTGCACCGTAGGTAATCAATCTTGCGAAAATGAAAAAATGAGATAGCAGTAGAACATCACAGCTTCTTGATATAGTTTGTATATTCGTATAGGCTGCCTAAGGTAAACTGAAAAGACGAAGGTCTCTTTCAGTTTCTTTTTGTAATGTATAGGAAATCACCACTTACCTAATACATTACAAAATGTTAAATTTATTACAACCATATTTAAATCAGATTGACTTAAGGTAGTTGAGTATAGAAGATCAACGGCTTTTCATTGAAAGGGTAATGTAATGATACATCAGTATAAGATGCAAGATATGAACATCGTCATGGATATCAACAGTGGTTCGATTCATGTGGTAGATGATATGAGTTATGATTTAATACGTACTTTAGAGGATGGCGTATGTGCTGAAGAGGCTATAAATAAATTGGAAGAAAAATATGACAAAGATTTGTTAGCTCAGGCTGGTGAGGAGATTAATAAACTCATAAGTGATGGTCTTCTCTTTGCTAAAGATGATTATGAACAAGTCGTGGTTGATTTTAAAAACCGTAGCACCGTTGTAAAAGCCCTGTGTCTTCATGTTGCTCATGATTGTAATTTGGCATGTACCTATTGCTTTGCATCAGAAGGCGAGTATCATGGAGATCGTGATTTGATGTCTTTTGAAGTCGCAAAAAAAGCGATTGACTTTTTGGTGGCCCACTCAGGAAACCGTCGTAACTTAGAAATTGATTTTTTTGGTGGCGAACCTTTGATGAATTTTGAGATGGTGAAAGAAACCGTACATTATGCCAGAAGCTTAGAACAGGAAAAAAATAAGCATTTTAGATTCACCTTGACCACCAACGGCGTATTGTTAAATGATGACAATATGGCATTTATGAATGAACATATGCATAATGTTGTTTTATCTGTTGATGGTCGTAGAGAAATTCATGATAAAATGCGGCCAACACCAAGTGGTAAAGGTAGTTATGATCTGATTATGCCCAAGTTCAAGGCTTTTGTGGAAGCACGTGGGCAAAAAAACTATTATGTTAGAGGCACTTTTACCCATGAAAATATGGATTTCTCTGAAGACGTGCTGCACCTTGCCGATGAAGGTTTTGAGCAAATATCGGTAGAACCGGTGGTTGCACCGGACGAAATGAACTATGCCATTAAGGAAGAAGATCTTGTTTACTTAAAAGATCAGTATGAAAAATTGGCACTTGCAAAACTGGATTACAAAGAAGAAAATAAGGATTTTAATTTCTTCCATTTTATGATTGACTTGTCACAAGGACCATGTGTTGCCAAACGTTTAGCTGGGTGTGGATCCGGAATTGAGTATTTAGCCGTAACACCGACCGGCGACTTGTATCCTTGTCATCAATTTGTAGGTATAGAGGAGTTTCTACTAGGTAACGTCGATCAAGGCATCACCAACGTTCATAAACAGGATGCCTTTAGAGGTTGTAATGTTTATGCAAAAGAAGCATGTAGAGAATGTTGGGCAAAATTCTATTGTAGTGGTGGCTGTAGTGCCAATTCCTTTAATTTTCATGGTGATTTACTTGCGACCTATGAAATCGGATGTGAGCTTGAAAAGAAAAGGGTGGAATGCGCCATTTATTTAAAAGCCAAAGAAATGTTGGTAGAGTAGAGAAGCAATACAAAGCCGTAATGTTCATTGAGCATAAGGCAAAAATAGGAGGATATGTGATGAAAGGGAAATATGTAGCAGCTCTGATAGTTTCACTCATACTTATAGTGGGTACAGCTTATGTAGCTATGATAGGTGTAGGAGAAAACAAGAATGGAAGTGCAAATGAAATTAATCTGGGTCTTGATCTAGAAGGTGGGGTCAGTATTACTTATGCACCTAATAAAGAAGATCCAACATCTGTAGAAATTCAAGATACATTGTACAAGCTACAACTAAGGTTAGATGAATATGGATATACAGAAGGTGAAGTATATCTTGAAGGATCTAGCCGTATCAATGTGGATATACCTGGTGTAAAAAATGCAGATGAAGTATTACTTGAGATGGGTAAGCCCGGTAAACTTGCATTTATAGATGGAGATGAGATCACCTGGTTAACAGGTGCAGATGTAAAGAATGCTGAGCCGGGGACAGATACAAGTGGAATGACAAGGGACTATGTTGTTCATTTAGAGTTCACACCGGATGGTGTAGCCAAATTTGCTGAAGCAACAACAAAAAATGTGGGTAAGCCATTGTATATTTTCTATAACGATGAACCTTTATTGGCACCAACTGTTAATGAGCCAATTCTAAACGGACAAGCGGTCATTAATAATATGGGTAGCTTAGAAACGGCTAGTCAGTTGGCAGCAAATATCAGAATAGGTGCGTTGCCTCTTGAACTCGTAGAACTTAGATCAAATGTAGTTGGAGCAAAAATGGGACAAGATGCTATAAGAACCAGTATTCTTGGAGGCCTTATCGGTATATCTCTTGTATTTATATTTATGATTGGTTTTTATAGACTGCCTGGTTTTGTGGCCTCTATAACACTGATTTTCTACGCATCTTTGATGATTGTATCCTTAAGTATTTTTAATGTCACACTAACCTTGCCAGGTATTGCGGGGATTATACTCTCAATCGGTATGGCAGTAGATGCCAATGTCATTATTTTCTCAAGGATTAAAGAAGAAATCGGTTCCGGTAAAACTATCAAAGCCTCGGTTAAATCAGGTTTTAAGAAAGCCACATCCGCCATTATTGATGGTAATGCAACCACATTAATTGCAGCCATTGTTCTTTATATCATGGGAACAGGTACTATTAAAGGGTTTGCTATTACTTTGATGATTGGTATAGCGGTTTCTATGTTCACTTCTTTGATAGTAACAAGATTATTATTGTCCAGTCTAGTTGGATTGGGTCTAAAAGATAAGAAATTATACGGTGTAGACCTTGGTCACAAATCCGTTCAAGTTATTGAAAAACGCAAAGTTTTCTTTGCTGTATCTGTGGTTATCATACTCATTGGTTTGGTAATGATGCCGGTTAATCAGGCAACTAGAGACTCATTCTTGAACTTTGATATAGAGTTTGTAGGCGGTACTTCTACACTTGTCAGTTTAGGGTCCGGTCAAGGTTATTTAACACCTGAGGCATTGCAGGAAGCGGTAAAAGATTTGGTGGTTGAGGCAACAGGACAAACCACACCTCAGTTTCAAAATGTTACAGATAGGGACCAGTTTATCATTAAAACACCTAGTTTATCTTCAGAAGAGAGACTGGCATTGTCTGAGGCGCTCATTGAGAAATATAACATAACGTCGGATGATATTGAAAGCGAGAGCATCAGCGCTACGGTCAGTGGTGAGATGCGACGCGATGCCATTATTGCTGTTTTGGTAGCATCTTTGTGTATCTTGATCTATGTCAGTTTCAGGTTTAAGGATTTCTGGTTTGGTATGGCAGCTGTTGCTGCTTTGGTTCATGATATTTTCATTGTTTTTGCAGTCTATGCTATAGCTAATGTGCCGATAAATAATTCATTTATTGCCGCCATGCTTACTATTGTGGGATATTCCATCAATGATACCATTGTTGTTTTTGACAGGATTCGTGAAAACATGTCCTTGGAGCGAAAATTCAGCTACAAAGATTTAATTAATATGAGTATTAGCCAAACTATGGGTAGGTCCATTAATACATCATTGACCACTTTCATTATGGTAGGTATTCTATATATTGTAGGTGTTACGTCCATTAGAGAATTTGCTCTACCTTTAATGATTGGTATACTTAGTGGTACCTATTCATCCATATTCATAGCAAGTCCATTATGGTATATTTTCAAGATCAACCATGATAAGAAACTTAAGAAGAAAATTATAGAAAATTAGAAGAAGTAAAATTAAAAATAATAACAGTATAATAGAACAAGGGGGCAGTCGGATAATATCCGATTTTGCCCCTTTTTCATAGAAATATGTAGAACCCATAAAATATAGGCTTATGGAAGCTAACTATTTTTGTGGGTTC
>PGZS01000194.1:0-1318 GCA_002841435.1 Firmicutes bacterium HGW-Firmicutes-3
TTAAAGAAATTGGCGCAAACGGAGAAGACATTCCTAAGTTAGTTGAAAAGTTAAGAATTAATGTTGGCGAAAGAGTTGGAAACTTTAAAAGTTTGACGATGGAAGATGCGGAAAATATCTACCATATCGCTTGTAAATAACAAGATATAAAAGGCTAATTTTAGCCTTTTTTCTTTTGCTCTTTAAAGACATAAAAAAATTCTTAAAAAAGTTTATGAAAACGCTTGCGCTTGTGATAAAATATACTTAGTGAGGTGAAAGAATGAATATTGGATGTGTAAAAGAAATAAAAAAACTTGAATTTCGCGTTGGTTTGACACCTGGAAGTGTCAACGAATATGTTAGACATGGACATAAGGTATACATTGAAACTAACGCTGGATTAAACTCTGGTTTTCCGGATGAAGAGTATGTTAAAGTAGGGGCACAAATCTTACAAACAGCTAAAGAAGTTTGGGAAAAATCAGACATGATTGTAAAGGTAAAAGAACCATTAGCTGATGAGTATCAATACTTCCGTGAAGGACTAGTTCTTTATACTTATTTACATTTAGCAGCTGATCAAGCATTAACTGATGCTTTATTAGCGAAAAAGGTAAAAGCAGTGGCTTATGAAACCATAATTTTAGAAGACGGATCATTGCCATGTTTAAAACCGATGAGTTCAGTTGCCGGTAGATTAGGTGTTATCGAAGGCGCAAAACATTTAGAAAAAGTTATGGGTGGATCTGGGATTCTAATCTCTGGTGTTCCTGGAACAAAACGTGCTAATGTAGCTATTATTGGTGCTGGTGTAGTTGGCGAAAGCGCTCTAAAAATGGCTGTTGGTTTAGGGGCCAACGTTACAGTATTAGATATCAATATTGATAAGTTAACTTATTTGGATGATATTTATGGTAATAGAATCACTACTCTTTATAGTAACTCACACAATATTGAAGAAGCATGTAAAAATGCAGATTTAATCATTAGTGGTGTTTTACTTCCTGGAGCAAAAGCACCAAAACTAATCAAGAGAGAATATTACAAAAACATGAGACCAGGTAGTGTTATCGTCGATATCGCAATTGACCAAGGTGGTTCAACTGAAGTTTCAAAGGCTACTTACCATGACAAACCTACATTTGTAGTTGATGGTATAGTACATTACTGTGTAGCTAATATGCCTGGAGCAGTTCCTCAAACTTCAACCGTAGCATTGAATAACTCTACTCTAAAGTATGGACTTTTAATAGCTGACAAAGGATTAGAAGAAGCGATGAAAACTTCTAAACCTTTAAAATATGGTATTAATACTTATAATGGTAAATGTACTTGC
>PGZS01000194.1:1362-5382 GCA_002841435.1 Firmicutes bacterium HGW-Firmicutes-3
TTGCCTAGGTGTATGCCAAGCGTTTGACTTAAAATACGAAGCAATCTAATAAATTTAAACTGCCATTTGATGGCAGTTTTTTTATTTTCAATAAATAAAATATGAAACCAGTTTTAAAAATCCTATTGTTTCTATTAGGTTTCATATTGTGATAAAATAAATATGAAAAACATATCTTAAGGAGACTATTATGATTAAGAAAATTTTCCAAGTAATTTTAATTGGTTTGATGTCTGTAACTATTTTTGCCTGTGGGAAGGCAACCACAGATCAAACAACAAATCAAACTACCCAAATTACTACAGAAGAAAATATTGAATTACTTCCACAAGATCCAACCGTAGAAAGCGGTTATCTGACAAACAATGTTCAAGATGGTACGATATTACATGCATGGAACTGGTCCATGTCGACAATAGAAAGTCAGTTAGAAGAAATAGCGATAGCTGGTTTTTCAACAATTCAAATTTCACCGTTGCAACCTCAAAAAGACTTTTTTGGAATCGGGGTTTGGTCATCGCAATGGTGGAAGTTATATCAACCACTAGGTTTTTCTATAGCTACTGAGAATCACTCTTTAGGAACAAAAGACGATTTAATATCCTTAACTACTGCTGCAGATGCATATGGAATAAAAATTATTGTAGATGTTGTAGCTAATCATTTAGCAGGAGGAGATAACGACTCGCTGAATCCTGATGTTAGAGATTATGAAGTAGATATTTATGATTTAGGATTAATAAGAACTGGTAATGGCTACGCTTCAGATTCTTCAATAGTTTCAGTAACTAGAGGCGCTTTGGGAGGCTTTCCGGATCTTCAAACTGAATCAGAAATTGTTCAACAAAGAGTTCTTGATTTATTAAAAGAATATGTTGATGCTGGAGTTGACGGCTTTAGATTTGATGCGGCAAAACATATTGAAACTCCTCTAGATGGAGCTTGGGCGAGTGATTTTTGGCCAAATGTAATAAACGGAGTTAAGGAATACGCAGAAGGTTTAGGAAGAGATGATTTATACTTTTATGGCGAAATCTTGAATACCGCGGGATTTGAAAGATCTTTCACAGATTATACTGAGTACATGTCTGTAACCGCTAGTAACCAAGGTGATGTGGTAAGAACTGCAGTAATAACAAAAAATGGAGCGAGCATCGTTAACGCCGCTTATCTTTCTGGAGTCCCTGCTTCAAAAACAGTACTTTGGGCAGAATCTCATGATACTTACGCCAATGATAGTGGTTTAACAAAAAATACTCCGGACTCATATATAACAAAAACTTATGCAATTCAAGCCTCAAGAAAAGATGCGACTACTCTTTATTTTGCTCGACCTAATGATAATACTTTTATGGGAATGATTGGATCATATCTCTTCCAATCTGTAGAAGTTTCTTCAGTCAATCGTTTCCATAATTATTTTGTTGGAACGGATGAACTTCAATCAAGTCAAAATGGTTTCTATCTAAACGAAAGATTTAATGAAGAAATACAAGGTGTTTTAATAGTTGATTTAAACGGCACAGGAATAGTTGATAATTTAACTGTGACCAAGCTTCCTAATGGAAATTACTTAGATCATGTTAGTCAAAATACTTTTACAGTTTTAGATGGTAAAATATCTGGACAAATGTCTGAAAGCGGAGTAGCGGTAATTTATAATAATCCATATGAGCCAAAGCCAGCCATCTATGTATCTAATGATGGATTAAGAGGGTCTTTCACTGATACCTTATCAATATCCGTATTTTCTTACAATACAACAGAAAGTTATTACTCAATTAATGGGGGAGAAAAAATATCTTTTACGGGAAATCAAATTATTGAGTTATCTCATCCTGAAAATAACGCTACAGTTACATTAGATTTTGAAATTTATTATAATGATTACAAGATAGAGAGACAATATACATATATAAAAAGCAATGTTGTTATCGAAGAAGTTGCAATAAATAATCTGGATACTCAAGTTTTAGAAGGAATGAAAATAGTCGCTTGGACTTGGGAAGAAGGCGAAAGTGGTAAGTGGACAGAAGGAACACTTATCGGAGACACCTTTACTTTCGACCTAGACAGCGAAGATTACTTCTTATTAGTGCTTTTTGAAGAAAGTGTGACTACCTACGATTGGTCGATAAAAATAGCTCAGACAGCCGATTTTGAGATTCCAGCTGATGGCATTTTTGATGGAAGCACATTAACTTGGAATTAAAAAAAATCAAACAACTGAAAGACGATTTTCTCATTAGAAAACGTCTTTTTTTTATGTGTTAATTGTGATAGGTTACTGAGTATTACATCACAATAATAAACAATGGTTTAAAAATAAAAAATTTCATTATATAATGAAGCCAAGGAGTACTGATATGAAATATTTAGTAACAGGTGCCACAGGGCATATAGGAAATGTTTTAGTTAGAAAACTTTATAAACTTGGTCATGAAGTGCATGCTTTAGTTATGCAAAACGATGATATTTCAATTATTGAACCTTTTGTGACTGTAATTTATGGCGATATAACCGATAAAAATCGGTTATTTGAAGTTGTTAAAGGATATGATGCAGTCTTTCATTTAGCAGGTATAGTTGAAATTAGACTTGGAAAGAAAAAACTGCTATACAAAGTGAATGTTGAAGGTACTAAAAACCTTCTAGAAGCTTGTCAAATAAATAAAGTTAAGCGTTTGGTTTATACCTCTAGCGTACATGCAATAGAGGAAAAGAAGAATAATCAACTTATCGAAGAACCGTTAGAATTTAATCCGAAAAAAGTTAAAGGATATTATGCAAAAACAAAAGCAATCGCGACTGATATTGTATTGAATCAAACTTCAAAGGACTTAGAAACAGTAGTTGTCTACCCTTCAGGTATAATTGGTCCTTATGATTACAAACTATCAAATTTCGGACAAGTTTTTACTGACTATCTATTAGGCAGGCTAACTGCTTATTTAAAAGGCGGATACAATTTTGTTGATGTAAGAGATGTCGCAGACGGAATTATTAGCGCTGCTATTAAAGGAAAAGATAAGGAAGGATACATATTATCTGGACATTCCATTAAGATAAAGGAACTTCTTGATTACATAGCAGAATACACACATAGAAAGAAAGTTAAAACAAAACTCGCTTATTGGTTCATTTTGTCCATGAGTTATTTTGCTGAATTCATTTTTATGATTATGAGAAGGAGACCTTTATTTACTCATTACTCAATATCGGTGTTGAACTCTAATCATAACTTTTCTAATATAAAAGCAAAAAGAGAATTAGGTTTTAAAACTAGAGATATCTATACATCGATTAAAGATACAATTGATTTTGCATCTCAACATTACTTAGTAAAAGTAGGTAATAAATACCGAAAAAAAATTATTAATTAAACTAGTTTAAAAAATAAATTAAATAATCTCAGATTTTTTATAAATAAAGCTGCTTAATTTTCGTTTACATTAAGCTGCTTTTTTTGTTATAATATCTCTAGTTTTATAGGGATTTATCCCTTGAAAGGATTTTTTATATGAAGAGCAACTTTGTTTTAGCAGACGTATTTAATGACAACATGGTTTTTCAGGCAGGAAAACCAATTCGCATTTTTGGTAAATGTAAAAAGAATATTGAAATTAATTTTAAACTTCTTGAAAATGAAATAAGTATTAAAACTAAGAACGAAACATTTATGGTTGAATTCCCTAGTATCGAGGAAAGAGAAGCTTCCTTTTCTGTTACAATTCAATCTAAGAAAGATAAGATAGTTCTATATAATTGCGTTATTGGAGATGTTTATTTATTCCTTGGCGGTATGAATATATCAATGCCATTAAGGGATAGTTATCACAATCAAGATTATGATAATTTGAGTCTTAGATTTTTCTGTTGCTCCAATGAAGATAAAGGTTGGTTAATAACTGATAAATCAAATTTTGAAGCTTGTAGCGCTTTAGCTTATCTATTCGCTAAAGGAATGCATGAAGTAATTAAAAGCCCAATCGGAATAATTAAATGTAGTCATCAAGACTC
>PGZS01000195.1 GCA_002841435.1 Firmicutes bacterium HGW-Firmicutes-3
ATAGGAGATAAAACTAAGCCACAGCGCCTAAGTTCATTATAGTAAAAATAAAACAAATGAGCATTGAATTTTACTATATGTTCATTATACAAGGAGATAACCTGCAATGAATAGTTCAATAAATAGTACTATGAAAACATCTATGAAAGCATCTTTTGAGTCCATCTATGGTGAAGGTGGGGAGATACAACACTATTTTGCACCAGGGCGTGTGAACCTGATTGGAGAGCATATCGACTACAATGGTGGTTTTGTCTTCCCCTGTGCACTGGATTTTGGCACTTATGCTGCGGTTCGATTAAGGGATGACCATCAGGTAAACTTTGCCACTTTGAATTTTGATACAAGGGTAACAGTAGATTTGGATCATATCTTATATAAAGAAGAGGATGATTGGACCAACTATCCTAAAGGGGTCATTAAAACATTTTTGGACCTTGGTATTTCACTAAGAGGGTTTGAGGTACTGTATTATGGTAACATACCTAATGGTTCAGGTCTATCTTCATCTGCTTCTCTTGAAGTCTTGACGGCGGTCATGATTAATGACTTATTTGAGTGCAAGCTGGACAGAGTAGATTTGGTTAAGATGAGTCAAAAAGCGGAAAATGAGTTCGTAGGTGTCAATTGTGGCATCATGGATCAATTTGCCGTAGGCATGGGTAAGGCGGATCACGCTATTTTACTGGATTGTAATACACTTAAGTATGAGTATGTTCCTCTTAAATTGGAAGACGTAAAAATAATCATCAGTAATACCAATATGCGAAGAGGTTTGGCAGACTCAAAATACAATGAACGTCGTCGTGAATGTGACAAGGCAGTTGCCGACCTGAACAAAGTTCTGGATATACGGTACCTATGTGACTTAGAAAGCGAGAGTTTTGAGAAAAACAAGCATTTAATAGAAGATCAAGTGGTAAGAAATAGAGCCGAACATGCCGTATATGAAAACCTAAGAACGCTAGAAGCTAAGGAAGCTCTTGAAAATGAAGACTTAATCCGTTTTGGGAATCTGATGAACAGATCTCATGACTCTTTAAAAGATTTATATGAAGTAACTGGAGATGCGCTGGATACTATGGTGAATGAAGCAAGGAAAATTGAAGGCACCATTGGTTCAAGAATGACCGGTGCCGGCTTTGGCGGATGTACAGTGAGCTTGGTCAAGGAAGAAGCGGTAGAGCAGTTTATAGAAGAAGTGGGTAAGCATTATGAGACATTAACAGGACTAACACCTGCATTTTATGTGGCGGGTGTCGGTCAAGGTGCAAGTAGGATTTAGAGGAGGACAATATGGCGATTTTAGTTTGCGGTGGTGCAGGGTACATAGGATCTCATACAGTAGCGGCTCTTGTTGCAAAAGGTGAAGCGGTGGTTGTTTTTGACAATCTAATTACAGGACATCGTAAAGCAGTACCGGAAAATGTAGCTTTTTATGAAGGCGACCTAAGAAATGAAGCGGATTTAGACCGTGTTTTTTCTAATGAAGATATAAATGCGGTTATTGACTTTGCCGCCTATTCTTTAGTGGGTGAAAGCGTGACCCAACCCTTAAAATACTATGAAAACAATGTATACGGTACATTATGTTTATTAAAAAAAATGGTTGAATATAAGGTGCCCTATATTGTCTTTTCATCCACTGCTGCTACCTACGGTGAACCTAAACAAATACCTATTAAAGAAGAAGATAATACAATGCCGACCAATCCATATGGTGAATCAAAGTTAGTGGTGGAAAAAATGCTGAAGTGGGTAGGAGAAGCTCATGGAATTGTGTATACAGCTCTTCGCTATTTTAACGCAGCAGGTGCCCATGAAAGTGGGTTTATTGGAGAAGACCATACACCTGAAAGCCATTTGATACCTCTGGTACTTCAAGTTGCCAATGGACAACGGGAGCAAATCATGGTGTTTGGTGATGATTATGCCACAGATGACGGGACCTGCGTCAGAGATTATATCCATGTGACGGATTTGTCCGATGCCCATGTTCTGGCACTTAGAAGGCTTCAAAAGGGTGGCGACAGTAGAATCTATAACCTTGGAAATGGTAAGGGGTTTTCAGTTATGGAAATCATACGCATTGCAAGAGCTGTGACAGGACACCCCATTCCGGCTGTTATGACAAAAAGACGAGAGGGTGATCCTGCAACTTTGATTGCATCTGCAGAAGCGGCAATAAACGAGCTGGGATGGAAGCCTAAGTATGACACCGTTAAAGAGATTATTGAATCAGCTTGGGTATGGCATCAAGCCAACCCCAAAGGCTATATGGATTAAATAAGATCTTAAAAAAGGAGTATAAATGGAGACGATAAAAAAATACATTGAAGAACTTATACTATTTGGTTTGCATCATAAAATGATTGAAGCATTAGATGTACCATTGGTGCGTAACCAGTTGCTAGTACTATTAAAAATGAATGAACCCTACGAAGGCAAGGTTGCAACTATAGAAGATCAGACGCCGACCAGAATACTGGAGGGCATTCTAAATGAGGCTGTTCAATTTGGAATTATTGAAGAAAGCCTTATAGAACGGGAGATTTTGGACGCAAAGATGATGGCAACGCTGATGCCGAGACAATCTGAACTGAACCGTTTGTATATGAGGGTTAAAGAGGAAAAAGGTATTAAGGCAGCTACTGACTATTATTACCACCTGAGTCAAATGTCTAATTATATTCGAACAGACAGAATCGCCTTAAATAGATATTGGCAGACCGAAACCCAGTATGGCAACATGGAAATTACGATCAATTTATCTAAGCCGGAAAAAGATCCAAAAGATATCGAGAAGGCGAAACATCAGCTACAATCCAATTATCCCAAGTGTTTTTTGTGTCTGGAAAATGTAGGTTATGAAGGCAATCTAAACCATCCTGCAAGGAGCAACCACCGTGTGCTGCCCCTTAAGCTTAATGATGAATCTTGGTTCCTACAATATTCACCCTATGTCTACTATAATGAACATGCTATCATTTTCAAAGAAACGCATGAACCCATGAAAATCAATCTTCAAACCTTCAAACGTCTTGCAGATTTTATTGAGAGTATGCCCCATTATTTTATCGGGTCTAATGCGGATTTACCCATTGTTGGCGGATCTATCTTAAGTCATGATCATTTTCAAGGCGGCAGGCATCGTTTTCCCATGGTGGATGCCAAAGTTCTAAGAACTTATAAGTCCTTAGATATCCCGGACATACGTTTGGAGATATTGGCTTGGCCACTGTCCGTAGTTCGACTATCTTCAAGGGATAAGTCAATTTTGGTTCAACAGGCTTATGATATGTTTAAGTACTGGCAAGGATATAGTGATCCTAATGAAGATATTCTTGCATATACAGAGACAAGTGAAGGCATTGTACCCCATAACACGGTTACACCCATTGCCAGAATCAATGATCAAGGCTGGTATGAGATAGACTTAGCCCTTAGAAACAATCGAAAGGATGAAAAGCATCCGGAGGGTATCTTTCATCCACATGAGCACCTACATCATATTAAGAAAGAAAACATCGGTCTAATTGAGGTTATGGGACTTGCGGTTTTACCGGCCAGACTGGACCTGGATCTATCCTTTTTGAGTGAAGTGTTAATGGGTAAACATTCTATGGATTTGGTGAGAGAGAAGCTCCCGCATCACTATGCTTGGTTTGAATCCATTGCTCTAGAAGTCGGCTTAACATGTAGTGAGGCAACAGCAAAAGAAGTCTTGGAGAATGCCGTAAGTCAAAGATTTGCAGAGGTACTGGATTGTTCCGGTGTGTTTAAGCAGACACAACAGGGTCTTGTAGCATTTGGCACATTTGTTGAGAGTATGGGCTATATGGAGATAAAATAGTGTTTTAGATTTAGAACATGATGCATGAAAAATAAGCATCTCATTCAAAAGTTTAATAATTTCGTATATTACAACAATGAAATGCAATGTTCATAATTATTTTACAACTTGGTCACTTTAAAGCCATAACTTTGTTTTATAATCAGTTCATAGCCCCCAAAAGCTTCTTTTTTTGTTGCGCAAAACGCGACAAAGTCGCTTTGTTCTTGTATAATAAAACAAAGCAAAACAAAACATTTGAAGGAGTGGTTATGATGAATAAAAAAAATATTACGACGGATCAAGCACCAGCGGCCATAGGACCTTATTCTCAAGGGATTGTTGTAAAGGATCTTCTGTTTACATCCGGACAGTTACCCATTGATATCAAAACAGGCATGATGCCAACGACCATAGAGGAACAGACAATAGCATCGTTAACAAATGTGAAGGCGATTGTTGAAGCGGCCGGTTCCGAGATGAAAGATGTCATCAAAGTAATGGTATTCTTAAAGGATATGAATGACTTTGCGGCCATGAATCAGATTTATGAGACATTTTTTGAAGCACCCTATCCATCAAGAAGCTGTGTTGAGGTAGCAAGATTACCCAAAGATGCAAATATTGAGATTGAAGCCATAGCACAAGTTAAGAAGCAGTAGAGTTAAGACGTCAAGCTAAGTTTTGACACTCTCGTCCTAGTATGGGCCAGTTATTGTTGATGAATAAAGGAAAGGAATACCATGATAAAAGTAACTAATTTCACAAAAGTCTATCGTTTGACTAAGAAACAAATGAAGGAACAAAAGGTTCAGGACCATAAAAAAATTGCTGTGGACAACATTTCTTTTACAGCAAATAAAGGTGAAATATTCGGGTTATTAGGTCCAAATGGTGCAGGAAAGACCACGACCCTGCGAACCATTGCAACGTTATTAAAGCCGACAATGGGAGAAATTAATGTTGAAGGCTATGATGTGGTGAAGGATGCTAAGGCGGTTCGTAGCAGTATTGGTTTTTTAACCAATGAACTTAAGATGGAAACCCATTTTACACCGGAGTATACTATGAAGTTTTTTGGACAACTTCATGGCCTTAATCTTGAAACAATTAAATCCAGAACAAATGAATTGTTTGAATACTTCGGTATAACCGAATTTAGAAACAAAAAAATCGGAGAATTGTCCACAGGTATGACTCAGAAATTGGCGATTGCCGTTAGTCTGGTTCATGATCCGGAAGTGGTCATTTTTGACGAGCCGACCAATGGTCTTGATATCATAACGGCTAAGGCTGTTACCGAATATCTTCAAGGACTAAAAGATAAAGGCAAACTGATTATTATATCCACGCATATCATGACAGTTGCAGAAAAACTGTGTGATCGCGTGGCGGTTATCATCAATGGTAAAAAAGTAGCTGATGGTGACATTTCTTCCATAACTACAATGACAGGTACCACCAACCTTGAGGACGCATTTTTTGCCTTATACAAAGACAATGTTAAGGAGGTGTTGTAATGCTTTGGGTCATTGTAAAAAAAGAATTGAAAAGAGTCTTTTCAGACCGAAGATTGGTCTTTTCTGCCTTTATCCTACCGGCAGTAGGCATTTACATCTTATATTCTTTAATGGGAACGATGATGGGTGAGATGTTTGAAGATAGGGACCAGCATCAATCCATCGTTCATGTATATGAAGCACCGACATCATTTCTAGATTATTATGAAAACCATAAAGATGACCTTGGTATGAAAATGACCTTTGATCACGATGATTTTGAAGCCGATCTTGTAGGCGTTAAAGACGGTGACATCGATCTTGTGGTCATGTTTGAAGAAGGTTTTGATCAAAAAATCATGGATTATCAAGATTTAGTGCAAGTACCTGAAGTAAAAACCTATTTCAATCCGTCTGAAGATTACTCCTATCCGGCCAGAAACAAGTTTGTCATGCAACTCCTTGAAGGTTATGAGCTTGCTATGTTAGGAGAAAGATTTGGTAATGAGAACTATGCCAAAGCTTTTATGGTGGATGTGACCAATGATGAAAGTGAAGTCATGGATGAGTCCAAAGCCATGGGTATTGGTCTTTCTATGATATTACCGATGCTGATTGCCATACTTTTATTTGCCGGTGCCATGGGTATCGGATTAGATACCATAGCAGGCGAAAAAGAAAGAGGTACAATGGCAACCTTGCTCATGACGCCTGTCAACAGAGAAACCATCGCCATGGGTAAATTAATTGGACTGGCTATCGTTGCCTTTGTGAGTGCCGCGTGTTCTTTTATAGCTATCATGGCTTCTTTGCCAAACGTAGGCGGTATGCTATCAGGCGGCAGAGATATTTCTATTACATCATTGTCTTTTACAGTTTTTCAGTATGTACAGTTATTAATTATTATGCTGGTATTGGTAGGTATGTATGTAGGTCTCATATGTATTACTTCAGTTAGGGCAAAGTCTATTAAAGAAGCAGGTACTTATGTGTCGCCTATTTACATGATTGTTATGTTTGCATCTTTTTCAACCATGTTTACCACAGGTGAACCTGCTTTGATTCAATTTGCCATCCCGATACTAGGCAATGTACTTGCTATTAAGCAATTATTTATGTTTCAACTGGGCATGGATGCATTTTTGTTATCCACAATTGTATCCATTGTCATTACCGGGATATTGATTCTTATGATTACAAGATCTTTCAATAACGAAAAAGTTATGTTGAATGCTTAAGGAGGCACTATGGGACCATTATTATTGGAACCGGATCTAAAAGAACGGGTCTGGGGTGGAGATAAACTAAAAAATCTTTATGGTAAAAAAACCTTATTTGAATATACAGGAGAAAGTTGGGAAGTTGCTTGTCATGAACATGGCACTTCAATTATTGCAGCAGGACCATATAAAGGCCTTACATTATGTGCATTATTACAAGCCCATGGTTCTCAAATAATAGGTGAAAGTTATGAGAAAGGTCATAAATTTCCCTTACTGGTAAAAATAATTGATGCAAAAGAGGATTTATCTGTTCAGGTACATCCGGATGATGCTTATGCCAATATTATTGAAAATGGAGAACTTGGAAAATCAGAAGCTTGGGTCATTATGGAAGCAGAAGAAGGCGCCAAGTTGATTATTGGTCTGAAAAAAGGTACAACACAAGAGGCATTTATGACCGCTCTAAAGGCCAACCATTTGGAACAAGTACTCAATGAAGTCGAAGTTAAGCCCGGTGATGTCTTTAACATACCGGCAGGCTTGATTCATGCTATAGGAAAAGGTATCTTGCTTGCTGAAGTGCAACAAAATTCTGACACCACCTATAGAGTCTATGATTGGAATAGAATAGGTCTTGACGGTCAAAGCAGGGATCTTCATATAGACAAATCCAAAGAGACCATCGATTTTCTAGATACATATTCAACCTTACCGATTCATGGCTCTGTGGTCGTTAGAGAAAACGCTAAGCATACTTATTATATCCTGAACCAATATTTTGCCTTAGAGACCATAGAATTGGATGGTTCATACAAACAACTTAATGAAAATGGATATGAAATCTATATGGTACTTGAGGGTTCCGGTCAATTAGAGGGCAATCATGAATCTTTATATGTGAAAAAAGGGGACAGTCTGCTTATACCTTCAAGTTGTAAAGACTATACTTTCAGTGGAAAAATGAAGCTTCTAAAATCCTATGTACCCATAAGCATTGAC
>PGZS01000009.1 GCA_002841435.1 Firmicutes bacterium HGW-Firmicutes-3
CCCTGCGACACCATAGACTACCAGTTGGGAATCTGTTTCCGTTGGTAATACTTCATCAACACTTTCCGGACTTGTATTTGGGGTTGAGCATGCTACGAGGACTGCCAATATAATCATCATTGGTATGATTAATTTTAATTTCATGTTGTACCTCCTCATTGATTTGAATTGTTTGTATGTCTATTGGACGTCACTGCTTAGCTATATGTTTCATTTTGGCATCCAAACAACCCAATCTCTGAAGTATGATTTTACTTTTTATCTCTATTTAGCCATTTGTCCTCTTGCCCTTTGACCCAAGACATGTCACGATAATTGTAATGATCAGGATCCTTCATTAAATCATCTGCATTTTTTGTAGAATATCCACCCATAATTGGGAAATACTTAAACATAAACTCTAAAACCTTTTTGAATTTTCGCCCTAAATTTTTCATCATTTTCCTCCCAGATTTATTAGCTTTTTTACAAATCAAACGTTAATAGGTAACAATATTACTAAAGAAATGCCTTTATCCACATATATGCCTCTGTTTCTACCTTTATGTGCTTGTATGATTTCTTTTACAACATATAAACCAAGTCCTACACCGGGCATAACCTTATTCCCTTTATAAAATTTGTCAAACATATGATGAACCTCATCTAAAGTCATTTCTGTCCCATAATCCCGATATTTAATTACATAATATTCATTTTCAGTAGATAGATCTATCTCGATTTTCACAAGTGAACTCCCTCTAAATTTAATGCTATTTTGTATTAGATTGTGAAAAACCTGCTTCATTCTGTCTATATCAAATCTCAGATTGTACTCATTTTGAGAATAACTCACTCTAATATCGTATTTCTGATACATAGCTGCCATATCCAACAGAAAAGCTTTCAAATCATTGTTTTGCTTTGATATCTGCAAACTATTTTTATTATATTTGTTGAAATCTATTAAGTCAGAAATGAGTAACTCCAAACGTTCCATTTCTGAATTGATAATCAATATGCCCTGATTAAATGTAGATAAACGAGCTAATACCGACCTCATCCTCTAATAATAATACCTTCACACTCAAATCATCACCTATTTCTATTCTGATTTAGTACCTTGTACAATTTTATCATTTTCAAAAATCACCACCCAAAAAATGAAAATCAATACGATAAGAAAATCTACAAGTCTTTTATGTGGTCGTTTAAGGTTGTTTAAATCTTTGTCCATTATGACTTTTTGATTCATAATTGCCTCCTTTACTTTACTAAATATATTATACCAAATTGCTTTACTTAATTGATAACAAAAAAATAACAATAGAAAGATACTTATAGGAACTTTCTATTGTTATACTAACACAAAGTAAAAGCCATGCTACGATAACATGGCAGTATATCTATCCTAAACAATTTGAATGCATGATTTTCAGGGCTATCCCTTCAAGTTCCACAATATGTTTGATATGGAAGGTCAGATGGACTTGGCAATGTATAGTAACCAGTCTGATCGCTTTTGTGTGCATATGGACTCGAAAGTACACTCAGCAAACGTTCCATTACACTATAATCCTTATACCTTACTGCAGCTTCTAGGGCCTCTTCTACTCTATGGTTACGCGGAATTACTGCAGGATTAGAATCTCGCATCAGCTGATTAGATTGAGCTTTTGATTGCTTCTGCTTACTTCTTCTCTCCTGCCACCTTGAATACCATGTATCAAATTCGGCTAAAGTATAGATTCTCGTATCCTGTGGCCGATCATAAGTTAAAGCACAAAATGTATTGGTATAGTCCGCATGGACATGCTCCATCATTTTGAGCAGTTCACTCACTAACTGTTCATCACCAATCTTCTCATCAAACAAACCTAGCTTTGATCTCGTTCCTTTTACCCAATAGTCTTGATATAACCTAGAAAAATGTGAAATTGCTGTCTCCGCCAATTGTATTGCCTCAGATGGATTTGGATGAAGAAGAGGCAATAAGGTTTCAGCAAACCGAGCTAGGTTCCATATTGCTATGTGTGGCTGATTGCCATAAGCATAGCGACCTTCACGGTCAATCGAACTAAACACCGTAGCCGGATTATACGCATCTATAAAAGCACAAGGGCCATAATCAATCGTTTCTCCACTAATAGTCATATTGTCCGTATTCATAACACCATGAACAAAACCTACAAGTTGCCATTTTGCTATTAACTGGGCTTGACGCTTGATAACCTCTTGAAGTAGGTATAAATATGGGTTCTCTTTGGCTACCCCTTCTACAAAATGACGGTTAAGTGCATAGTCAGCTAGCGTACGAAGATCCTCAACCGTACCCCAATTAGATATATATTGAAAGGTACCAACACGTAGATGACTTGCTGCTACACGGGTCAAAATTGCGCCATCTAGATTGGTTTCGCGGATAACGGATTCACCGGTTGTTACTACTGAGAGACTACGCGTCGTTGGAATACCAAGAGCATACATGGCCTCACTGATCATATATTCACGGAGCATCGGTCCAAGTGCCGCTCGACCATCGCCGCCTCGAGAATAGGGTGTTGGACCGGAACCCTTTAGCTGAAGATCAAATCGTTGCAAAGAAGGCGTTAATTGTTCTCCAATGAGCAAGGCTCGACCATCTCCTAGCATCGTAAAGTGTCCAAATTGGTGCCCTGCATATGCTTGTGCAAGTGGCAAACCGCCCTCGGGTGCTCTGTTTCCTGCAAGAATCTCTAGGCTTTCCTTGCTTCTTAGTTCATTCTCAGTAAATCCCAAGAATGATGCCAATGGATTATTTAAAATAATTAAACTTGGAGAGGTTACACCAATCGGTTTAATCTTGGTGAAAAAAATCTTTGGCAGTCGCGCATAACTATAATCTAGATGCCATCCCGTTTTTATCTCTTTTTTATTATTCATTAGCCGTCCTTCTCTAATCAAGTAATTACACTTTTTGATTTCGTAATATTTCATTCTCTTAAAAGCAACTTTAATCTATGTTGATATATTAATTAGAAGCCTCTGGTTTGTCCTTGAAATGGAGGCATTTTTCCCGAAGTAAACTCTTCAATCCCCGGTCCACCCAATCGCTTAAGTTTCCAAATTCCATATATATAACTCGTCAATAAGATACCTATTGTCAATGGCCAACCAAGAATCGTATTCCAAATGAATAATTGTGTTGGTTGGTCTGAAACAAAAAGCATCAACAGAATGAGGACACGTACAAGTATAAAGAGTGACCATATCCATGTAACGTTTGTATAAGCAGGCTTTACATCCGTTCGCCAAAACCAGTCAAGTGACCATCCTCTTGATAAATGACTTGCCCATGCTGCTATAGGTTTGCCCACCATCAAACTTAGTAAGCACAATATCAAAAGAAGTACATTACTCAATATCCCTGGTAAGAAATAATTCGAAGCATTGCCTGAAAAAAAGGAAAAACCAGATGCAATGATAACACCTAGCAATCCACCAAAAGCATAATGCCAGTTTTGCTTAGATAAAAACCTAAAAGTACTAATGATTAACGCTGAAGTTGTTGCCATTAATGAAGCCAAACCTAGATCAAAACGGCCATTTAATAATACAAAGAGTAAGGGTGGTACAAGTGCATCCATCGTCTTACCCGAAATTACTGTTTTTAATTCTTCTACCAATTCTTTATATTTACTCATCGTCTAGCTCCCATAAAGAATCTTGTCCAGTCTCCTTTACTACCTATTAAATGAATCAGAACATAAAGTGCTCCGGTAAAGAAACCAAATACCATCATCAGAACAATCCATACAACTCTTTGGAGGATATGCTTTTCTCTAAAAGCTATCCATATAGAAAAGAGTGTGAAACCTACATAAAGATCCACCATAGAGACAATCCCCCATGGATTTGCGAGTACAGCTGCGCCATCAACAAAAAAATCCCCTTGTGTAAAACCATAAATTAATGCTCCAGTCATGGCTATTACACCAAGCAGTGCTAATAGTTTTGCAGTTTTCATAATGCGTTCCTCTCTACTTAAGTATATAAACTCTAAACAACTTATAAATAGTAGTGTCCTTTACATTTTAACACTATATGTACCTCACCTACAATTAAATCATTACAATATTTCAATTCACAAAATCATGTAAATAAACCCCATAAGGATGGCCCTATGAGGTTCTTTTTCATACAATCTTCATTAAGACACAAAAAGATTTTTTTCTTAACTCAATTTTATCATCGTTTTTCTCATAATATTGAAAACAGCCCTTTTATATGTTCTAATTGATAAGAGGATACATCAAATGTTAGAATAAGATTGACATTATTGTGATCCTCAAAAATCCACTTTAGAATTATAGCTTTTTAAACTCAACTTAATACTTTGACATTTAGGAGGTTGATGTACCAATGATTTTTAAGAACTATAAGGATCCTTTTAACATGATACAATTAAAAAATCAAACTATTGGTGAGCCGCCTGGAACATTAAGCTATAAAGGACTACATTCAAGTGTTGGGGTTACTGTGGATGTTATTTCCTATGACCATGACTGGCACCAACGGATGGAAATTATTGATTTGGCGTCCTTGGAACTAGGCGACAGGAAATACTGGATCAATGTTACAGGACTTCATGACATTAAGTTAATCCAAACAATTGGTGACAAATTCGGTATCCATCACATGGACTTGGAAGATGTCGTTCATGTATCTCAACGTAGCAAAATCGAACTCAAAGATAACTATCTTTTTTCAATTTTTAAAATGATGTATCTTAAGAATGAAGAAATTCACCATGATCATATTTCAATATTTGTAAAAAATCAAGTCATCCTAACATTTCAGGAGGTTGAGGGAGATGTTTTTGAAGGTGTTCGAAATAGAATTGAATCTAAAAATGATCAAACTAGAAAAAGGGGGATAGAGTATCTATACTATTCTTTAGTCGATGCTATGGTAGATCATTACTTCCCCGTAATCAACCAATCATTCGAGACTTTTTCGGATTTAGAAATAAATGTCTTAGAAACTGAAGATACGAATATGACTAAGATCTATCAACTTCGAAAAGAACTGCTGTATATGGTCAACTCAGTAACACTTATCAAGGACGCAATTCTAAATTTCACAAGTGAATCCAATCCCTTTTTCACAATAGATGAAGTACCCTATTATGCAAATATTATAGATAACTTGAACCAACTCGGTGATTCTCTAAGAAGCTATCGCGAAATGATCAACAGTCTCTATGAAATGCAAATGGCAAAAAAAAGTAATGCGCTTAATAAAACCATGATGACACTTACCATTTTTTCCGTAATTTTCATCCCATTATCCTTTCTTGCTGGCGTTTTTGGCATGAACTTTATTTATTTTCCAGGGCTAAACTATCCTTATGCTTTCCACACCTTTGTTGCTGTATGTATTGCTATAGCTTCAGGTATACTGGTTTATTTCAAAGTCAAACACCTCTAGATTATTATATACTATTAGTGTTCTCCTCTTTCAAGAATTTATTCTTCTCTATTTGAAAGTAATTGACAGCTCCCCTTTGCTCGAGGATACCTCATCACAATTATATGATACAATAATTTGATTATCTTAACCTTATTTATCATTAAAGCTTAGAAACATAGTCATACTCTAGTTTCTAAGCTTTAATGATTGTGTTTATAGAATTAATTAGAATTAATTTTTTCGCAGATTTATTAGGTCTTTTTAAGGTATTTTCTTGTATCTAGAGCAACCGCAAATACGATAATAAAACCTTTAATAATATTCTGATACTCAAAGGATATATTGGCAAAAATCATACCGTAACTCATAACGGTAAATAATAATACACCAGCTATAGCACCTGATACTTTACCAACACCACCACTAAAGGAAATGCCACCAACTACACAGGCCGCTATTGCATCAAGTTCATAGTTAAAGCCTGAACTATTGTTAGCACTACCGATACGACCGGCCTCTAAAAAACCGCCTAGACCGTATAAAATACCTGCCATCATATACACTAATATAAATGTACCAACTACATTCACGCCTGATACAGCAGCAGCTTCCGGATTACCACCGACTGCAAACATGTTCTTTCCAAATACTGTTTTATTCCACAATACCCATACAATGATACTCACAATAATAGCATATATTACAAGATATGGGATATAGAATCCACCGGTAAACTTTAGCGGTCCAATGCCATCAATTCTACCTAGTATAAAATTTGAATATTCTCTTGAAAGACCTCCAATAGGTTGTCCGCCTTGTTCCGGTGAATTATAGTACAACGTTAAGACACCATAAAGCAGTACACTCATACCTAACGTTACAATAAACGGATGTACTTTGAATATCGCCACTATATAGCCATTAATCATACTAAATATTGCACATACTGTCATTGCAATTAATAAAGGTATCAGTAATTTAATGAATGCTGGCATGGCTGTTAACCATAGTTCCGGGTAGAATTTCGAGGCATATGTATCCGCCTGTGATAAAGATGCTGATATAACCATGGCAAAACCTACAGATCGACCAAGTGAAAGGTCTGTACCTTGTAATATAATGATGCCACCTACACCAAATGCAAGTATCAGCTTAACAGACGACTGACTGAGGACGTTAATGAGCGTACGTACGGATAAGAAAGCAGGCTCTCTTACAATAACAATAGCTATCAAAATTGCCATAACAATATAGATGGCATTATTAACTAAGAAATTTAACCAATCCCTTCTATTCATTTTTTTAAATCTATTTATTCTTGCATTAAAATTTCTTGTAAAGTTCATTTTTCAACCACCTACTATAAATATTTTGCGGATAATTTTAATAAATCATTTTGATTCGCATTCTTTGTATCTAAAATATCAGCAACATAACCTCTACTCATAACCATAATGCGGTTAGTTACACCAAGAATTTCCGGCATTTCTGAGGATACCATAATAATAGACTTTCCTTTGTTGGCTAATTCAATCATCAAATTATAGATATCATACTTGGCACCTACATCTATGCCTCGCGTTGGTTCATCAAGAAGTAAAATATCCGGATCTGTAACTAGCCATCTACCGATAATAACCTTTTGTTGGTTACCACCACTTAATTCTCGAATCAATGACTCTTGGCTAAATGTTTTTATTCTCATATTGTTTATTTGTTTTTCTGTATCAGAAAGCATTTCCTTTTCACTTAACAAACCAAATTTGCCAACATACTTTTTAATATTAGCACTACACGTATTAAACCTTATGTTAGCGACCTCGAAGATACCTGTTGATCTTCTTTCTTCTGTTACTAAGGCTAACTTGTTTTCAATGGTTTTGTGGGGACTTGAATTGTTGAGTTTTTTGCCATCAATATGGATTTCTCCACTTTCAATCGTTCTCATGCCAAATATTGCCTCAACAAGTTCTGTTCTTCTGGCACCTACCAAACCGTAAATGCCTAATATTTCACCTTTTTTTAATTCAAAGCTCACATCATTAACCATAGGTTCATAGCGTGTTTTGAGATTTTTGACCACCATTTTTACATCTCCTGGTACATTTGTTACCGGTGGAAAACGATGGCTCAAGTCTCTACCTACCATCATATTTATTACCTTATCCATATTTAATTCTTCTATCGGGTTGGTACCAATATATTCGCCGTCTCTAAGTACCGTTACCTCATCAGATATGGCAAATATCTCATCCATTTTGTGTGAAATATATACAATCCCACATCCTTGTTTTTTTAATGTATCTATTATTTCAAACAGCTTATCAACTTCTTGTTCTGTTAGCGAACTTGTCGGTTCATCAAGAATAATAACTTTCGCATCATAACTTACAGCCTTAACAATTTCTACCATCTGGCGTTTTGATACAGATAACTCACTTAAACGTGTGTTTGGATCAATGTCATCAATTTTAATCTTCGTAAATAATGCTTTTGTATCTTCATACATTCTATTCTCGTCGACAAAGCCTCTTTTAGTGGGATAACGACCCAACCAAATGTTTTCACTAACGGTCCGTTTTGTTACTTGATTTAATTCTTGATGCACCATGGATACACCATGCTCTAAGGCATGCTTTGGATCTGTGAAGTTAACATTTTCACCTTTCAAATAAAAGGTCCCTTCATCTTGCTTATAAATCCCAAAAAGGCATTTCATAAGGGTCGACTTACCTGCGCCATTTTCTCCCATAAGAGAATGAACTGTACCTTCCTTAACATCCAGACATACTTGATCTAAAACCTTAACACCTGAAAAAGATTTAGATACACCTTCAATTTTTAGAATACTTTGTTTAACCATTTTTTCACCTGACCATATTCTTTTTTGGTAATAGTACTGCCAACGCCTTATTATTAAGACATTGGCAGCACTTAAAAGTTTTACTAATTATTTAAAGTCTGCATAATTTTTTGGTGTAACCGCTACATAAGGAACACGAACAGCTTTAACTTCATCAAGTGACCAGCTCGTACCTTCAATAGGGTCTTTACCGTTAGCTACGTTTACACTTAAATCAATAACTGCTTTTGCCTGGTTTTTACCATCATTAAGAACTGTACCATTCATTTCCCCATCAGCGATATGGTTTAGTGCTTGTTCAAGAGCATCTACACCATATACCGGAATTGAAACGCCTTGTTCTTTCATAGCGTTAATAGCACCAAATGCCATACCATCGTTATTACAGATGACCAACTCGATGCTGTCACCAAATGAAGCTAACCAAGTAGCCATTTTATCATTACCACCATCTGTAGACCAATTTGGATCTGGTTGCATTGCTAATTCTTCAACCGGAATCCCTGCAGCATCAAATGCCTTAACTGAATATTCTGTTCTAGCTTCAGCATCCGGATGACCTGGTTCGCCTTTTAATAAAACATATTGAACTTTTCCGTCGCCATTTTTATCCCAATTGGCATTCGCTTTCCAATCATTTACCATCATGTCGCCTTGGATGATTCCAGCATCTGCTGAAGCTGTTCCAACATACCATACTTTGTCATACATAGCCATTGCGCCTTCTTCAGTTGCTTCTTTGTTAAAAAGAATTAATGGAATATTAGCGTCTTTAGCTTTTTGAATAATTGTACTAGCTGATGCCGGATCAACCAAGTTAATTGCTAATATATCCACACCTTGTCCAATAAAGATATCCACTTGGTCGTTTAGCTTATTTTGTTGATTCTCTGAGTCAACGATATTGATCTTCACGCCAGCTGCATCCGCATATTCTTTTAATGCAGGAGATACAACACCATTCATAAAGTTATCACCAAAGTTGTATATGTTGGCACCAATTACAATTTCTTTTGCTCCTTGGTCCGTTGTTGTTTCAGGACCTTCTTCTTTAGCACACCCCACGATTGCTAATACCATTGTTAAAACTAACATCACACTTAATAATTTTTTCATTTTTTCCCTTCCTTTTCGAATTATTTGTAATAAAGTACAATCAAAATATTGATTGCTTACTTTTTTTAGTATATCATTCTATGAAATTATTAAAATGTGATATTCCACTATGCTTTTTATAAAATTTTGCACTATTCATTACTATGGTACTTGTAAGAAATTAGTATATATTTGTTGTCAACCAACTCATATTGTAGTTTTTCCTCATCATTTTCCAGAATATACTCTGATAGTTGCATTATAGCTTCCGCCATACTTTTTCCGTCATTAATGATTGTGCCATACATATATCCTTTTTTAGTTAAGAGTTTAGCCTCTTCTAGTCCATCAATACCAACAATTCGAAAGGGAATATCTGTCACAACCCCATCTACTTCCATACCAAAATATCCATTATCCATTAAGTATTTTGAAGCCCCTATTGCCATAGCATCATTGTTACTAATTAACAACTCTATATCCTCACCAAATTCTGACATGATTTCATGCATAGCTCGATAAGCTTTGGTTTCATTCCAATTAGCTACTTTTGTATGAAGCACTTCCACTTTAAAACCTTCTCCTTTAAGACCTTCAATAACTGATTTTGTCCTTTCTTCAGCATCTTGATGACCTTGCTCTCCTTTCAGAATCACACACTGAATAATATGGTCTCCATTTTTATCAAAACCACCTAGATTTTCTGTGTCATTACCCAATCCCTCTGAAATTAATTTAGCTTGCATCATGCCCGATTCTCTTGCATCCGTCCCGACATAATATACATCTTCAAAATATTCCAGGTCTTCTTTAAGGGGTTCTCTATTAAAAAAAATAATCGGTATCTCCTCTTGAAGTGATTTTTTCACAAAAATATAAGAACTTAACCTTTCAACAGGGTTTATTACCAATAAATCTACACCTTCTTTATATAACTTTTCTGCAATCTTATTTTGTACAATTTGTGACTTCTGACTATCATAATAAGTAATATCATAGCTTTTTTGATCAAAGGCTTTTAAATACTCTGAAACCCCTTTAATAAAAGGGTCCTCCATATCATAAATTAATACAGCAACCTTTTTCTTTTCCGGCCCGCATCCGCTAAAAATAAAAACGAGTAATAATATCGATATTATAATTATTATCGTGTTTTTCATGTTTTATCTCCTTGTTCCAATATCTGTACCTTTAACTTATCACGAGGTATGCAGATACTCACAGTTGTGGTCTCATCTAATTCACTAGCTATTTGAATATAGGCTTTTTCACCATAAAATAATTTAATTCTTCGATATACATTTTTCATACCTATACTTCCTTTTTTATTACCATCCTCCATCACATGATGGATTTCTTCTATTTTTTCTTGAGTTATGCCATAACCACTATTCGTAACTTTAAGTATGACATAACCATCTTCTTCAAAAACATGAATCGATATCCAACTTTTTTGATCATCTTTATCAATCCCGTGGTATATGGCATTTTCCACCAATGGTTGAAGAATCAATTTCATAATTCGAAGTTCAGCAATTTCCTGGTTGCACTCAATTTTATAAATAAATCTATCATTGTATCTCATTCTTTGTATCAGTAAATAACTCTCTATATGTTGTAATTCTTCAAAAATCGGTATAAACTGTTTCCCTTTAGATAAACTCACTCTAAAATAGGTTGACAAAGCACCCACTGTATCTACCAAATCTTTATTTCTATTTTCTTCAGCCAACCAGATCATGCAATCTAATGTATTATATAAAAAATGAGGGTTTATTTGATTTTGAAGCGCTCTAATCTCTGTCTTGCGCTTGCTTTCCTGTTCTTTTATCACTTCATCCATTAACGCATGTATTCGATCTATCATGCCATTAAACCCGGTGATAACTGTAGTGATCTCTTTTTGCCCTTCTATCTCCACTTTTGAATCATCATTACCATGATGGAAGCGAACAATTGCTTTATTTAATTTTTTTAGCGGGTTTGTAATTTGCATCGCTACAAAATAAGCTACTAAAATAGTAATTAACATCGTAATAACAATGACACTAGCCGCTGTATACAACGCATTTGTCGTACCTTTTTCAAAGGCATTAATGTCTTGAAAAGTGGCTATACGCCACCTAGTCGAACCAATTGTATTAATATTAACAACCACTTGCGTTCCATTAATTGTTAATGACTCGCTCCCAAAAATCAACGCCTTAACTGTATTGTAACTTTTACTATTGTAACCATACTGACTTACATCTGATGAATAGACAATCTGATCCTTATCATCTAAGATAAGGATATGCCCTTTTTCCCCAAGATTGGATACATTGGACAGAGAGTCTAATCCTTCGAAATTCATATCAATCAGCAAGACCCCTGATTTAATTATGTTTCCTTCTTGATACTCAAAAGCTTTTGATACAGATATTACTTCACCCATATTAACTTCATAGATTTCTTGCATTTTTGGAGAAGAAAAGTGAATGATTTTTGCATCAAAAATAGCCGTTTTATACCATTCTTGAAGGGCAATTAATGAAAATTGTTTTTCAATATTTTGAGTTGAAACTATGACTTGACCAGAATTATCAAAAAGCACTACCGATACAATACTATCTTCAAGGTTTTCCAAGGTCGAAAACAAATCCAATACTTGTTCTTTGTCCATCATCATGTCGTAGTCCAATGCTTTTTTTTGCAATAGATTTGCAATGCCTTCAACGCGATTTGTATAATTTTCATAATTAAAAACAATTTGTTTGTTAATCTCACTTGCTTGATCATAAACCAGATCCTTACTCGTCCTTGTACTAATATAATACACAGATAATGCAGATATTGTTACAGACACCGCCAATACAACTGTAATTGTCGCTATAATCGTCTGCATAATTGTAAAATGATTCATCGAAAAACCTTTAGTATGCTTCATTTTTTCTAAACTCCTTTGGTGATTGACCAGTAGTCTTTTTAAAGCTATGGCTAAAATAGTAAACATCTTTATAGCCACATTTTTCAGTGATGGTCACCATTTTATCTTCGGTGCTTTTTAATAACAACTTAGCATGGTCGATTCTTTTTGAAACCAAATAGCGATTAAATGTTGTATCCGTCTCCTTTTTAAATAAAGTACTTAAGTAAGATACGCTAATATTAAACACATCACTGACCATATCCATGCTCATTTCAGGGTTATCATAGTGTTGTTCTAAATAGGCAATAATATCTTGCATGAGTTTAGATGATTTTCTTGTTTTTCTAACCGCAATATCCGCCTTCATCTCAGACGTAAGCTTCGTAATCAACTTCATGAAGCCATCAATATTCTTAGATTCAATATACGTCTTAATTGTATTAATATCTAAAGACCGCCTCAAATTAGCACTCACGCTGTCTGAATACTCTATCAACAATCCGCTAAGTGTAACTATGACACAAAAATAATCATAAATGTTTTCTTCAATAATCTTTAGAGTGAGCTTACTTATATACTCTGAAAAATCTTGTTCATTCATGTACCTCATATTTTTTTTAAATTCATTAATATCTTCTACATTAAAAGTCTTCTTGTCAGAGATTATATTGTTGTCACCATAGTAATTTATGGTATTTGAATCATCAACGCCATATGATTCTAATTCAAATTGGCTTTGTCTATAAAGATCAAATAAATTCTCAAACCTATCAGAAACACTGACACCCATTGCAATATCGGCCAAAATATATTTCTTTATATAGTTAATCACCTTATATAAAACAAGATCTAATGTTTTCTTAAAGTCGTCTCTGTCTGCTTCAACAATGCTCACAATATCTTGTCCGAAAAGAATGTGATAAGCATTAAAGGTCTCATTAACTATCTCTTCCATCATCAGAAAGCATTGGTTTTTCTTCTTCTCTAATTCAATAATATTACCTGAGAAATTCATTAATCTCGTACAGATTACTACATGAGGTTGAATGATGCTTATCCCTACTTCATTAACCATTATTTCATCATCATTGTTTAGCTGATATTCATTTAGATAATGATAAATGATACGATTTCTCATTTGATTTAAAAACATTTCTTCTTTTAGTTTTATATGTTCATTTTCAGCATCCAAAGACTGTTTTATCTTGTCTAAGAATTCCTCAACATTTCCACTCGTTATTGGCTTCGACAAATATGCCACAACATCTAAATTAATTGCTTCTTTAAGATAACTTCATCATATCCGGAGATAATCGCCACTTTTACTGTCGGATAACTTTTTCGAATAATGCGTGTCAATTCAATACCATCTACAAAAGGCATCTTAATGTCTGTGATGACAACATCCGGCGTTTTTTCCTCCAATAAATCCAATGCATCATAACCGTTTGAGGCTGAACCAATGACTTCAAAGGCTTCCTGACCCTCGATTTTTGATGCAATTCTTCCTCTCACTTCATCTTCATCATCTACCAAAACGATCGTATATTTCATGGCTCACCTCTATTAGCCTACAAATAATAGGTTGATTTTTTGTAATATTTACTAGAATTCCTGTTTATATCCAATGAACTCTCATACCTTATATACTACAATAATACAGTCCAAACTAACTGTCTATCTTTTTATTATATAGGAAGTAAGAACGCTACTGTAATTAATTGTTTAGTCTACCTTTTATAAAGTTAATTATTTAACAAATAAGGTTGACGCATATAGCAAAACGCGATATAATAGTCAATAATTTCATATATTTATGGCACAGATGAGGAATAGTATAATTAATTAAGTATTAAGAGAGCTGATGGTCGGTGAAAATCAGTTGCTTAATGATTTGAATCCACCTCGGAGCTTTTGGGTAATACCAAACGTATATAAGGCGATAACTTAATCGAGTGGATACAATGTATCAACTAGGGTGGCAACGCGGGTAAACTTCTCGTCCCTTTTTTGGGATGGCGGAGTTTTTTTATTTGTATTTATGGTTAAGGTGTCAAAACTATATAGTTGAACTTTCGCATACAATATATAGTTATGAATATATCATGTAATCTATATATTGTATGTGAATTAAGTGAAACTTAGTTTTGACCCTATAACCATTTATAAAGAAAGGATGACTTTATGAAAATTTTAGTTGCTGAGAAAATTGCAGATGAGGGAATTGAATTTTTAAAATCAAAACAAATGAGTGTCACTGTTGATTATGGATTAAGTCGTGAAGCACTATTAAAATCCATTGGAGATTATGATGCACTCATTGTAAGAAGTGTTACTAAAGTTAATGAAGAACTCTATCAACATGCAAAAAAATTAAAAGTGATTGGCCGTGCTGGAAATGGTGTAGATAATATCGAACTATCCGGAGCTACGGAGAGAGGTATCATCGTTGTAAATACCCCCGATGCCAATACCGTATCAGCGGCTGAACATACAATAGCACTGATGCTTTCTCTCTCAAGGAATATTCCAAGAGCAGATGCACATATAAAATCAAGACAATGGGACAGAACCTTATTTCAAGGTGTTGAAATGATGGGCAAAACCCTTGGTGTTATTGGTCTAGGTAGAATAGGAACGATGGTTGCAACCAGAATGCAATCTTTTGGAATGGATGTCATCGCATATGATCCTTATATCAATGCAGACAAATTCGAACGGTTTAATGTGAAACGTGCCAATACACTTGATGAACTGTTAGACATTTCGGATTTTATTAGTGTGCATACACCTAAAACAAAAGAAACCCTTGGCATGATTAATGAAAACTCTTTCAAACGCGTAAAAAAAGAAGTACGTATTATCAACTGTGCTCGCGGCGGAATCGTAGATGAAAAAGCGCTTTACGATGCAATAAAAGAAGGTATCGTTGCCGGCGCAGCTATTGATGTATTAAAGGACGAACCCCATCCTATATCACCCTTACTCGATCTTGAAGAAACCATCATCACCCCACATCTTGGCGCTGATACAATTGAAGCTCAAAAAAATGTAGGCGAGACGGTAGCTGTTGAAGTCTATGAGGCCCTAAAAGGAAAACTCATTGCAAATGCTGTTAATTTACCAAGCCTCTCTGTTCATGAACTTGAACAGATGAAACCCTTTCTCACACTTGTTGAGCGTATGGGAAAACTCTATCATCAAATACACAATGAAGTTGCTGAAACAATTGAATTCATTTATAAAGGGGAATTATCTCACCACTCAACAGAACCACTTGTACTCTCTTTTATAAAAGGACTTTATGAAACTGTTTTAGATACCCCTGTAACCTATGTAAACGCAAGAATACTTGCTGAAAACAGAGGTATTGCTATATCCGAAAGAAGAGTAAGTACATCCGATGAATACTCAAATTCCATAGCAATAAAACTTCATAGCAAAAATGAAGTATTCGAAATAGAAGGTACTGTTTTAGGAAAGGGTGAACCACGAATTGTAGCTATTAACAATTATTCAATAGATATTGTGCCCAAAGGGAATATGTTGCTCATTGAGAACAACGATAGCCCTGGTATGATTGGTGCTATTGGCCATATCCTTGGAAAAAACAACATCAATGTTTCAACCATGAATGTTAGTCTCTCTCAAACACACAAATCTGCTTTAATGCTTCTCACTGTAGACCAGACAATCCATGATGGTGTTCTCCTTGAGATTCATCAGCATCCAGGCATTTTAAAAGCTTGGTCACTTAAAATATAGGAGGTTTCACAATGAATAAAAAAATTGCAGTCATCCCAGGAGACGGTATCGGAACTGAGGTTATGGAGGAAGGCGTAAAAGTACTTCAGCACTACTTATCACTTCAAGGATTGCCTTTAGCCCAGTTAACACATTACCCTTGGGGGTGTGAATATTATCATCATACCGGTCGAATGATGCCAGAAGATGGCATGTTAGAACTTGAGAAATACGATGCCATCTTATTAGGTGCTGTTGGTTATCCTGGCGTTCCGGACCATATTTCACTACGAGAGTTATTATTAAAAATACGACAAGGCTTTGACCAATCTATAAACTTAAGACCCATCAAGTTATTAAATGGTGCACCTTGTCCTCTTAAGAATAAAACACCCAAAGATATTGATTTTGTGGTTGTAAGAGAAAATGTAGAAGGTGAGTATTCAGGACACGGTGAATTCAAAGATGTAGGTACGGATGACGAAGCTGCTCATCAGACCGGCGTCTTCACCAAAAAAAATACCGATCGGGTTATGAAATACGCTTTCGAGCTCTCTCAAAAGCGAAATAGAGCAAAGAAATTAACCAGTGCAACAAAATCCAATGCTCTTAATTACAGCATGGTGTTTTGGGACAATAGGTTCAATGCTCTATCTGAAAATTATCCAGATATAAAAACTGAGGTAAATCATGTAGATGCCATTAGTATGTATTTCGTACAAAGACCTGAATCATTTGACGTGGTAGTGGCCTCTAATCTATTTGGTGATATTATTACTGACCTTGGAGCTGCACTTCAAGGCGGTCTAGGATTTGCAGCAAGCGCAAATCTAAATATAGAAGGTACCTACCCTTCCATGTTTGAGCCTGTTCATGGCTCTGCACCAGAAATTGCAGGCAAACAAATCGCCAATCCAATGGCTATGATATGGACTGTAAAGATGATGCTTGATCAATTGTATCCAGAAATGACACACGATATAATTGTCGATGCAATTGAAGCCGTTCTCGTAGACGGAAAGTGTCTTACTAGAGATCTCGGTGGAAAGTCTACGACTTCCGATGTTGGCTCCGCAATATGTAATGCGCTCAACACACTGATTAAAAAATAGCTTAGGATAAGAAGAACATCATTAAGCTATACTGATACAAGTAGGAAAGAAGAAATTAATAAAACTAAGAATTCATTTGCAAGAGCCTCCATATCTATTAAAGATATGGAGGCTCTAATAATCATTTATTGCCAACCTGTCGTTCCATATTCATCAACATTATAAACATCAATAAATATGATATCTACAAATATTTCCTTTTTCACCTCTTTACCTGCTAAGATATCATAAGCAACCTGAGCTGCTGTCATTCCAATAGTCATTGGTGATTGCGCTGCTGTGGCGGTCATCTTTCTATCTTTAATCATTTGCTTTGCTTCCGGAGCGCCATCTATGCCATAAACAAGAACCTTTTCTTCACTTTTTACTGCTTGAAGTGCAGCTATTGCTCCCATTGCTGTTGGATCATTCAGTGCCATGACAACGTTTATTTCTGGATTTACCTGTATAATGTTTTGCATAACAGACATTGCTTGTTCTAATTGTCCTTCTGATGATTCTCTGGCAACGATTTCATAATTGTCCATACCTGCTATCGTATCAATAAACCCTTGAGTCCTGTCAATAGCTGATTTAGCTGTTGGATGTTCTAAGATTACAATTTTAGCTTTGTTTAACTTTCTCATCATGTCATTCGCACATATGACACCGGCATTATAATTATCTGATGCAATAATTGATGCAACAAGTTCTGTGTCATATACAGGTGCATCTACATTGATTATAGGAATACCGGCTTTTTCTGCTGCTTCAAGTGCAGGTCGGATGTCTTTCCAGTCCACTGGGGTTACAAAGATAGCATCTACACCTTGTGAAATAAGATCCTCTATTTGACTAATCTGCTTGTCAGGATCTAGTGCAGGATCTAGTGCTATAAGCTTATCACCATTCGCTTCTACGACATCTTTTATGCCCTTATTAAGTAAAACAAAGAAAGGATTGTTCAAAGTCATATAAGTCGCTCCAAACTTATAGGATGCTTTTAATTGAGTTGTGTCATTGTTCTTTTCCTCATTGCCACATCCAAAAAACACACCTACAACCATTGATAATACTAGTAATATTACTAATACTTTTTTCATTTCTTCCCCTCCAAGTTATTAATTCTCACTCTTTAGTATGTTGTCAGCTTCTTCTCTAACACTGCGCATAATCTCTTGCATTGATTTATCGTCCATAATGTTCACTTTGATTCTTATATCCATAGACTCAATGAGCTTCTGATATTTTCTAAAGGTTGGTTCAATTACCGATTGGTCAATAACCAACTCTAAAAACGCCGCGTCTAAAACATTACTAAGTACGTCATCTTGGGCACAAGCCTTATTCGTTACAGAAATCTTAGTAGGTAATGTATATGTATAATCCCATACCATTTGTTGCACTGCGTCATCATTACTCATGAACTTAATGAATTCCCAGGCTAAATCCTTATTCTTAGACCTACTACTCATTCCCCATTGTACCGTATAAAGTTTTCCGATACTGGCGTCATGCTCCACGCCCGGAAAAGATATGGGTTCCCAAATGAAGTCTGAGTATTTTTTCACTTTATAGGGATAGGGTTTATATGCTCTAAACTCAGCCAATGAAAACGTTTTAAACCCAACCAGTCCTTGGTCAAATGCATAAGGTGGTACGATTTGCCCACTGTTTTGTGTATATAATTCTTTTGAGACCTCAATTGCTTTCCTAAGCTTATCTTCATCATACACATCAATAGCCTTATCCCCAGCCTCAAAGGTTCCTTTAGCTGCGTAATATGTATTCTCCCATCCATAACCTACCACGCCAAACTGGTCATTAATGCCATCTTGATTTGTATCCTTTGTTAATTCTTCACACATTCTTAGAAATTCATCAAGTGTCCAGTCCATATCAGGTACCGTCAAGTTGTTTTCTTTTAACAGGGTTTCATTTACAATCATAAATGTAGGCACAATTTGAAAAGGCATGGCATATTGGTAGCCATCATAGATTCCGGCCTCAATCCCCTTTTTGTAAAAGGCCTCGGGATGAAAGGCAGGATCGTTTTTTATGTACTTATCCAAAGGCTCTAACATACCGATTGAAGATAAGGTGTCAAAGTCTTCTCCCAGTACAATAAACACATCCGGTTCATCGCCGTTTAATATTTTTTGTGCCAACCACTCTGAATAATCCTCCATTAAGGTACCACTTCGATACTCAATGATCACGCCCGGATTTTCTTTTTCAAAAAGCTTAATAGCTTCGTCATAAATTCGATATACATCAATTTGAGGAACGCCCCATTCGTTTCCTGAATAAATACCTATTTGAACAACTGTTTTCTTATCGGATTTCAAGCTCTGAACCATAAAAATGCATGCTATTATCAAGGCGATCACAACTAAGGCTATCACACTTTTTTTCACATTTTCTCCTGATTTGCTTTTATTAATCATACGCAGACCCCCATCTTATTGGGATTCCAACATTTATTGTAAAACCCTCTCCAGGATTCGTTTCATACTTAATCGTTCCATTTAACATGGCAATTCTTTCTCTAATGTGCGTTAATCCAAACCCTTCTTCAACATTTACACTGCCTTTTCCATTATCTGCAACCCTCACATTCACTACATGTTGGTAAAAATCAATTTGTAAATCAATGTGACTTGCCTTCCCATGTCGAATTGCATTCGTAATAGACTCCTGAATAATTCGGTAAACCGTCTGTTCTTCATCTTCTTTAAGTCTAAGGATAGCCCCACTAATCTCCATATCAATTTTTACAGGTGTACATTCATTGATATCATTCACCATAACTGTAATCGCAGGAATAAGCTCAGATTTTGAAATCGTATCTACTTTTAATTCTCGAACAGAGCGTCGCACCTCATCCAAGCCCTTTCTAGAGAGATCCAGTATTTTACCTAATTGTGTTTTTGCAACTTCCGGCTCAAATCTGATAATTGAAACACAAGCTTCTAAACCAGTTGTGATACTCGTCAACGAATGTCCTAATATATCATGTATTTCCCTTGCAAGCCGATTTCGTTCCTTCATTTTCGCATTCTCTTCCATGGTTTGGGCAAAATCTTCAAGTTGCATATTCGCAATCTTAAGCTCAGATGCTGTTCTCTTAACTTAGTATTTAATGAACTAATGGCTACATTTTCATTAATCTTGTTTTGAAGCAAAACATAGAGGAAGCCTATAAACCCAATTTCATTAATGGAGGTCAACAGATTCTTGCCTACCAACATGAAGATTTTTACTTCTTCTGAATTATAATCCACATATTCAGTAAGTGACAGCATAGCAAGCCGGTTGGACCAAATATCATAATCTAACAAGATGAACGAGATAAGAGCAAAGATGAGCATCCACACCCTAAAATGGGGTTCTTTAGCATAAGTAATTATATTCATCATCAAAAGGAGAACTATGCCTCGGTAACTGAAATTCATATAATAAACAATCATAAAGCACAACCAAAAATCAACCAATAAAAGAAACTTCACTCCAAAGAACTTCTTCTTAAGTAAGTAACCTTTTAATATATTTGAAGCACCAAGTGCCAGCATATACACCATAGCAAGCACTGCAATTTTTTGTGGAATAATAGGTAAATACTGTACCCGTTCAAGAAATTCTCTTGCTAAAAAACCATCAAATATCTTTGTCGTTGTTGATGAAATGATAAAAGAGAAAAAAAGAATAACAACGATATTAACTAAATAAATCATTTTACGTATTATTGAAATTGGTGTTGTCTCAAGCATCATATTCACCCCTAACTTATATATTCTCCATTCTAGAATATCTGATTATCCCTACTCAGACAACTATTATTGTAGATAAATTCTATTTTAATAGCTTAACTTCTCCATAAATGGGAAAGTTAAGCTATTAACCACTCTTGATCGTCCGATACCTCATTATAGCATACCATGTTAAGGTTATACTTTATAAGCTGTATTGATACAGAACTATTTATTTGAAATTCATGCTTTAAGATGTTGATGGATTACCTTATTTGTCTTGAATATTAAATTGTTCCATTTGTTGTCTTAAAATGGTAATAACATTGTTAAGTTCTGAAGAGACATTAACAAGTTGCTCTACGGTAACTAATTGTTCTTGACCGTTTTCTAGTACCTGCTCTATTGAAGCTGCTGATTCTTCTGCTATGGCCACAATACTTGTAATGGAATTTGTCGCATTGATTTGAACATGGTCCAGTCCGTTTAATAAATCATATACAAGATTAACTTCATGCATGATGGTATCCATATTTGCAATAATTTCTTTAAAAATAACACCGGTATTGGTAACGGCTTTTTCTTGTTTTGTATAAATTGTACTACCCTCTTGAATCATCTTTTGTGTCATCGTAATTGCTTCATTAATATCACTGATGATGTGCGAAATGCTTTTAGCGGCATCTTTAGATTGTACGGCTAATTTTCTAACTTCATCTGCAACGACAGCAAATCCTTTACCGGATTCTCCGGCACGTGCTGCTTCTATGGCTGCATTTAAGGATAGCAAATTGGTCTGTTCACTGATACCATCAATCATGCCGATTATACCTGATATCTCATCAAACCTTCCTACCAGCTTAGACATATCATTCTCAATTTTCCTTGATAATTCCATTGTATCTTTTGTACTTAAATTCAACGTGTCTAAAGTACTTTTTGCATTTTCACTTGCGTCTTTGGTACTATTGGTCGCTTTTACAACATATGTGAAGTGTTCTTCTGTTGCATTAAATTGATTCACCAAATCCTGTACGACGAGTGCAGCGTTTTCAGCATCTTTTGCTTGTTCAGAAGCACCATCTGCAACGGATTCAACGGCTTGCATTACTTCTTTAGACGATAGCGCAGAAACTTCAGAAATTGTACTGAGTTCGCTTGAGTTAACTGAGACTCGCTCAACAACCGTGCCTACTTCTTCAATCAAGTTCCTCATATTAGCCATCATATGATTGAAGCTTTGAGAAAGCTGCCCAATCTCATGTTTACCTGTATATTTGGATTGAACAGTTAAATCCCCTTGTTCAACTAATTTCATTTTTTTACGTATGTAATCGATTGGCTTTGATATTGAGATTGCAATGAAAATTCCAATTAATACTGCAATAATCATAAATAATATGGTTAGAATCAGAGCCACATCTTTAAGGCGTGAAATATCACTTAGAATAGCACTTGTTGGAATTTTAAGTACATATACCCAACCATTATTAAGTATACTAAATAGAATCATAGATTCATTTTCAATACCGGTTGTTGTCGTATATGAGCCAACAGTTTCATTGGAATCTGTTTTGATTTTTTGAATTAACTCATTATTAAAATCCGTGTTTTTCATGTCTCCATTATCTCTTGCGACCATGATGACTTGTCCTGATAAATCTAATAAAGAAGATTCATCCATATTGTTAAAATCACTAATTTTTAAATCATTTAATAATAAATCTTTCCTCACTACTATAACCATAGTCCCTATTGATTCATCTGAATTTATTTTTTTAATGTTACGCATCAGAAACAAATCATTTGTACCATATAGATCATGAAACCATACAGGGTTTTCACCTGCTTCAGTTATCTTTTTCTTTTCCTGGGAATCTGCAAAAGTTTTGTACAAATCCTTTTGATTACCTGTTACGCTTCCGATGATTTCGTCCTCTTTAATAAAGAATATATTAACGATTAAAGAATTTGTAAATAACATGGATTCAACCTTTTTTGATATATTTTGCTGTCGGTCATTCATCATATAGAAATCATTATCATAATCTCTCAGTCCTTTTCCAAGGACTCTATTCATATCAATATCTACGAGAATCATTTTTGAATTATCTTCAATACTGAGAAGCTTATTATTAAAAATATTCGTCACCTTATTTACATAGGCTGTATTTGAACTGTTAACTTTGTCCATTAATGAAGAGCTTGCCTGACTGGTTAGGATAATAACAATAATGATAATTGGCAATACAGCAATCAAGATATGTGACAAAATCAATTTTGCTTTAATTGAAAGCAACTGACTTCTATTTTTATTTTTTTTATTAAATAGCACTGTTTGCCTCCTAAATAAAATGCTTAAAGGTAATAAATATACGGATTAACAAAAGTGCCAATAATGATATTGGCACTTTTGAAAGAATTTTTGAGTTATCCCACCGTCGACATGACAGCAATCCGTTTATTTATAAAGTTTCTTGGGGGTCCTATTTAAGTAGCTCCATACGACCTGGATCATTTGCGAATGCTTCTTTAATATTTTCTTTGGTAACGACAAGTGGTGGAAGTGCGTAGATGCCTACTTCTTTCATGCCATTATCAGTTGTTTCATCCGGTGCAGGCATACCATTTCCAGCTTGTAGCGCTTTGATAATTTCTATTGTTTTACTTACCAATGTATCTGTTGGTTTAGCTATTGTTGAGTATTGTCTGCCTTCCCATATCCAAGTAACAGTCTCATTCTCAGCATCAAGACCTGAAGTAATCGGAGTTTCTTGTCCTGCTTGTCCAGATGAAGTAATAACCGCACGTGCTATACCGTCATTAGGACAAAGAACACCATGGATTTCTTTATCTGAGTAGAAGCCTGATAGGAGTGAATCCATACGAGCTTGTGCTTTAGCATTGTCCCAGTCCAAAGTAGCCGCTTGAGTAAAGTCTAGTTGACCTGACACAACAACTAAAGTACCGTCGTCGATTTTAGGTTGAAGTACTGTCATAGCACCTTTGAAAAAGTTAGGCGCGTTAGGGTCAGCAGGGCCACCGCCGAATAACTCGATGTTATAAGGACCTTCGCCTTTTTGAGCTGCAAGTCCGGCTAGTAAAGCTTCACCTTGAAGTACGCCTGTTTTGATACTGTCAAATTGCACAACGCCGTCAATAGCTGTTGTGTTCTCGATAAGGCGGTCATATCCGATAATAAAGATGCCAGCCGCAGCAGCTTCTTCTAGGACACCACCAAGTTGAGAACCGTCGACAGGACCAACAACAATTACTTTAGCGCCATTTTGAACCATAGATTCAATTTGTTGTTGTTGTGTAGGAACCTTGTTATCCGCATGTTGAACGATTGCCTCAAAACCAGCAGCCTCCAATTTGCTTTTGAACATCTCATCAGCTTCTGCCCAGTTTTGAGTACCAAGCCAAGGTAGTGCAACACCGATGACTGAGTCTGCAGCAAAGCCAGCTTCCGCTGTAGCAGGTGCCTCTGGTGTTTCACTTGTTTCTGTTTCAGTAGTTTCTGGCTCAACGCGTTCCGGTGTTTTACCGCAACCTGCCACCATTACCGTGATAAGAGATACCATGATTAATAACGTTAGTAATTTTTTCATTTCTATTCCACCCTTCTGTTTTAAGTCCATCGACTAATTATGTAATCCCCGCCAACAGTCTACAAAAAACCACTCTTGGCAGAGTTACGTTCCATATGTTTACTTACTTTTGCTAGGAAATAGCCTTCCTATAATGGATTGGCGTCCTTCCTTCTTGTTGAAAACATCAATACCAACAGCCGCAAGTAGTACAAGGCCCTTAATAACTTGAGTACGATCAGCACCAACACCCATGAGCATCAACCCGGAGTTGAGCACTGTCATCACAAGGCCTCCTACCATCGTTGCAATTATTGTTCCGACACCACCTGAAACAGCAGCACCTCCTATAAATACCGACGCAATAGCGTCCAATTCCCATCCGATACCATCCGATGGTCCTGCAGCATTTGAGCGTCCTACAAACATAATCCCGGCCAAAGCAGCTAGGAAGGACATATTGAGCATGGTCAGGAAATATGTTTTTTGGACATTAACCCCAGACAGTGCTGCAGCGCTTTTATTACCCCCAACAGCGTATATATGGCGGCCAAATGTGGTCCTTTGGGTAATGGTGTGGTAGATAATGACCAAAACTACAAGAATCACACCCGGTACAGGAAATGATGTACCAGGACGTCCGGTACCAAAAATCCATGTTAAGTAACCAATAACAACACTGACCAAGGCAATACGAACCAATATTGGCCATAGTTCCTTTGCTTTTTGGGACCGATTGTGCTTGTGCAGTTGGGTAAAGGCAAATGCGGCGATTGCTATTATACCAAGTAGTAGCGTCGAGTTGTTCATCCCTGTAAAAGCGGGCCCCCACTCGGGCAAATGTCCAGCACCGAACATTTTGAGTTCCCTAGGTGCCGGTACGGATATCGACTTAGAAATCCAAATAACCCCACCACGGAAGATCATCATGCCACCCAATGTTGTAATAAAACCCGGAATACCAAGTTTGGCCACCCATAATCCCTGCCAAGCGCCGATTGAGGCACCGACTACAAGGCTAAGAAGTACACCAACCCACCATGTCAATCCTAAATCACGTACGGCAATAGCCATGACCATTCCCGAAAAACCGGCTACCGAACCGACGGATAAGTCAATCTGTCCAATTACAATGACCATCATCATTCCAAGCGCCAACACCATGACATAGGCATTGCCGGATATCAAGTTCTGAAAATTGGAGGAGGTAATCATTTTTCCGCCTGAAATAATATTGAAGATGATGGCAAGTGCTACTAAGGCAAGCACCATAGTGTAATCTTGCAATTTGTCACCTAGTATTTTCTTAATGTATATCATAATAATTTCTCCCTATTTCTTTATTTAGATTCCGACCCTGATGTACTTGTCATCATTTTCATGAGATTTTCTTGTTGGGCCTCTTTGCTATCTATCATGCCCGTTATTTCACCTTCAAAAATGGTATAAATCCTGTCCGTTATGCCAATGAGCTCGGGCAACTCGGATGAAACTATTATGACTGCTTTCCCGTGATCTGCAAGTTCATGAATCAAGCGATATATTTCGTACTTGGCGCCAACGTCTATCCCTCGGGTGGGCTCATCAAGAATCAGAACATCTGGCTCTGTAAACATCCACTTACCCAAAACAACCTTTTGTTGATTCCCACCCGACAAGGTGGCCACACCCCGATCAACGCTTTGTGTCTTAACCCGTAATGAACGGCGGTACTCTTCAGCAACTTGATATTCCTTTTCCAAATCAAGAAGCCCACCACGTAGAATCCCTTTTAGATTGGCTGATACCGTGGTTATACGGATACTGTTTAACAGATTAAGCCCCAAATTCTTCCGATCTTCAGGAACATAAGCTATACCCTGACGGATTGCAGAGGCAACTGAGGTGATGTGAACTTCTTTGCCCTTGATTTTGATAGAACCGCCTAGGTAGATACCATAGTTTCGCCCAAAAATAGACCGCATCAGCTCTGTTCTTCCAGCACCCATAAGCCCAGCAAAGCCGACAATCTCTCCAGCTCTAACATTGAAGTTGGAGTTCTTACATACCAGCCTACCCGCATTGTTGGGGTCTTCTACACGCCAGTCGGATACTTCGAAGATAATCTTGCCAGGATTCGATTCATGAGCTGGATAGCGGTTTTCGATGGAGCGTCCTACCATAGCGCGGATGATACGGTCTTCATCGACTTCGCCTGCTTCTACAGAATAGGTTTCGACAGTGCGACCATCGCGGATGACCGTGACAGCATCGGATATCGCCGCAATCTCATTGAGCTTGTGAGAAATCATGATACAGGTGATGTCCAAGTCCTTTAATCCACGCATAAGATCAAGTAAGTTCGCCGAGTCAGCCTCATTAAGCGCAGAAGTCGGCTCATCGAGAATGAGCAATTTAACATTTTTGGATAGTGCTTTTGCAATTTCTACCAACTGTTGCTGACCAACGCCCAAGTGCTTAATCAAGGTGTCCGGGTCCACTGAAAGTCCTACCTTCTTAAGTACCTCCACTGTATGTTCCCGCTGTGCTTCCCAGTCAATCAATCCGCGTTTAATAATCTCATTTCCCAAAAAGATATTCTCAGTAACGGATAATTCTGGAACCATTGCTAACTCTTGGTGAATTATGGCAATTCCGGCATGCTCAGATTCTTTGATATCCTTAAATGTCACTTCATTTCCCATATAGATGATTTTTCCTTCATACGTGCCGTGAGGATAAACACCGGAAAGAACCTTCATTAAGGTTGATTTCCCTGCACCGTTTTCTCCACAAATCGAGAGAATAGTGCCTCGATGTACCTCAAGTGTCACATCGTCTAGGGCCCGAACACCCGGGAAAAGTTTGGTGATCCCTTGCATCTGTAGAATTATAGGATGTTCCATAATCACACTCCTTCTATGCTTGTACTTTACAAGCAAATATTATTTCTTTTTGTGATTCTTCGCAAAATTCAATTCTTAAAGCCCTGCGACAACGCCCTCACAATTATTGTCCAACTCATATTTGATACCTACTTTTATTATCTCTATTTTTGTATTGCTATCACTTTAAATTTATTCTAAACAAAAACCTTATAAGTTGTCATTGCCAAGTGTCATATTGCTTAACTGACATTTGTCAATGTCACATGACATTTGTCACTTCCTAGAAAAAAACAGAACAAAGAGGTTACCTCGCTTTGCTTGCAATTTGTTCACGGCGGGAAAAATCCTTGATATACACAAAAAGAAGGCCACCATATTTGGCGACCTTCTTTTCCTCAGTTCTGTAATTATAAAAAGAATATTTCTTTTATTAACAATACAATCATTCACTCTTACCTGTTTGAACAACCCATAAAGCAAGTTGTGTTCGATCACGTAAATTTAACTTATATAATGCATTACTCAAATAATTACGTACTGTTCCTTCGGATAGTTTTAGTTTCGATGCAATCTCTTTATTTGATAGACCTTTGGCAACATGTTTAATTACGTTCCATTCGTATTCTGTGACATCTTTAATCGCCTTTTTATCCACTTGTACCAATTGATTATTCTTAGCCATTTCCGAATAAAGTTCAATGAATTTTTGTGCAATATTCGGATTTATCATGGCACTGCCTGAATGCACTTTATGTATTGCATCTACTAACTCATCTATCGTTATACCTTTTAGCAAATAACCTGATGCACCATCTCTTAATGCACTTAATATATAGTCATCGTCATCAAATGATGTTAATATAATGATTTTAATGTCAGGATAACTCTCTTTTATTATTTTTGTACATTGCACGCCATCCATTTCCGGCATGCGAATGTCCATTAGAATAACATCCGGTTTCTCTTTTCGAATAGATCGAATCACACTTTTTCCGTCACCAACCGAATCAATAACTTGGATATCCGATATATTCTTTAATATGATTTCTAAACTATGTCGAATGAGTTCTTGATCATCTGCTATAAGTACTTTTATCACTGTTTGGCCCACCTTATTGGTATTTTTCATTAATTATTAATCCATCACTTAATTGATATTGATTCTGCTCACTCAACATACGTATGCGTTCTCATATATGAATTAAGCTAAGCCCTACAACTGTAGATTATAGCACCTACTATAAAAAACTGCAATTAGACCTCCTTCGTATTTTTAAAACCGTAGAACTGCAAAACCATCTCTTATTTCTACTTGGGCCAAAGTAGAAATAAATAAAATCAACTATTCGTATGCAAAAGGACTTCAATATCTTTAGCCGGCATGGGCTTATAATAATAATAACCCTGTATTCCACCACACAACCGTTTCTTTAAAAATGAATCCTGCTGCCTTGTTTCAACACCTTCTGCAATGACGGCTAACCCCATTTTTCTCGCCAGTACAATAATGGTTTCGATAATCCATTCATCTCGCTTATCAATGTTAATTCCCTGGATAAACGGCATTGGGATTTTAATTCTATTAATTGGTAATAATTTCAAATACTGTAATGAAGAAAACTCGGTACCAAAATCATCAATAGAAATGTAAATACCCATTTTTTGAAAGGTATTTAATACGTCAATAATATAAACCGTATCCCTCATGGCAATGCTCTCTGTAATTTCCAACTCAAGATACTTAGGTAGCAGATTGGTTGCTTCTAGTACCTCATTAATCTGGCTCATGATCTCAAGATTCTGAAACTGAATGATGGACAGATTCACGGCGATTCTAATAGGCGTCAAGCCCGCTTCCTGCCATGCTTTGTTTTGCTTACATACAGTATGTAATACCCACTTACCGATGGGGATAATTAATCCGTTTTGTTCCGCCAAAAAAATAAATTTTCCAGGTGGAACAACACCTAGCCCTGGATGATTCCAGCGAAGAAGTGCTTCAAGACCGACGATTTTCTTTGTATCTTGACTGATTTGAGGTTGGTAATAAACTTCCAGCTCATCTCGCTCCAAAGCTCTATATAAACCATTACTCAGTTTCATATTTTCCCTAATGATTTCTTTCATGATTGTGGTACAAAGAACCGATTGATTTTTACCCTTCTCCTTGGCTTTGTACATGGCTAATTCTGCATTTTTTATAAGATCTTCATGTGTTTCACCATCTCTCGGGAAAACGGATATCCCAATACTTACTGTCACATAGATTTCGTTTTGATTTACTTCGAATGGTTGTCTAAAGGCAGTGATGATTTTATTCGCAACTGTTCGAACAAATTCAGAATTTTCTGGGTTTTGGATCATAATGATGAACTTATCGCCACCTAATCTGGCTACGATATCACTTTCTTGAACGAGATTTTTAAGCCTGACTGCAACGGTTTTAATGAATTCCCCCTCTTGAAACTGTCCGAGGGTATTTCTAACCGGTTTAAAACCATCCAAATCTAAAAATAAAATTCCAATTCGTTTTTCATGCCGCTTAGCTATATTTATTTCATGCCGTAGTTTATCTTCTAGCCTCACGCGATTTGGAAACCCGGTCAAAGAATCATAATGCATAATCTGCTCAATTTTTTCGAGTGCTTCTTTCCGAAGGGTTATTTGATTGGCTAGTTCTTTAATTGTAGTAGCCAATTCCGCTTCTACGTCTGCTTTCTCTTCTTTTTGATTGGCAACTTCTTTGTTTACTATAACCAACTCTGCCTCTAAGTCAGCTTTTTCTTCTTTTTGATCGTCTACTTCTTTATCAGCAATATCTAGCTCTGCTTGCATGTCAGCTTTTTCTTCTTTTTGATTAGCGATTTCTTTTTTGGCTATGGCTAGCTCTGCTTTAATACTTGGTTTCTTTTCTTTTTTCTTTGATTTTTCATCATTCTTATTTAAGTGATCTTCTGTTTTTTTACCAAAATTATTATTCATGCGACATAACTCTCCCATCATCTTAACAATAAACATTGAGTTTCTCTATATTCTTAACCTTTATAACCCTTATTAGCAAATTGTACTCCTAAATATAGATAGTTGTCTATATTTTCTGTTAATATAATATGTAAAAAATGGAAACTTGACGTATTCGATTGCGTCAAATTTCCATTTTTATAAGATAACATGCTTTTGAATGATTATAAAATTAAGTATTTCTAATTTCTATTGGCTTCAATCCACTCTACTGCAAAATTGACAAATTCTTTCTGGTACATGGACTTTATTATTGTATTGCCAAGATTTGCTTTTTCAATCACATGACTCTTTTCAAAGGCTATACCGATCTCTTGAAAATCTTCACCGTCGACATAGAGTGTTTCATATGTAACCCATTCTCTTTTACCGTCTAATCTAATAGCACTGCTTTCTCTTATAGTATGTTTTGAAGGGTAGGCAGCTTTCGCATCTGCCAAATGAATAGATGTACTTTTATCATAACTTACACCCATCAATAATACTTTCCCATCTAAATGGTATAGTTTATCAATAGGTGAACCTTCACCAAAGATATTGCTTAAATCATGATCTTGTGTAAGGTACTCTGCATTTTTTCCTACTGCTGCTACTGAACGCGCAGGATGATCACTTCTAAATGCGCCCGGCCATTGACGAAACATTTCCGCAACAGCACCCATCGTATTTGTTGGGGTGATTTTTTTATCATATGCCGGCCAATTCTCTCGTATTGCCTGCCACCACGCTTTTGGTTCTTCCCAGTGAACGCCCGTTTCAGGATCAAGATTTTTCCACGACTGTGACGGCATCATAATTGTACCCTCAGGTCCTACTGCTTCTAGCAATGCCTCTATCACAATTTGAGGTCCTCCACATACGAAACCCATACTGCTTAATGAAACATGTACCATGACCGTGTTACCTTTTACTATCTCAACCTCTTTAAGACTATCCATAATATCTTGCTTTAAAACCAGTTTTCTATCATCAAGTTGCATATATTGCCCTCTCTATTCATCCGAACTCAAAGCATCTATGTCTTCAAAGACAACTTTGTATAAATACATGTTTAACACGCTCAGATTTTGTTAATCCTTGGCTTCTTAAAGTCTCTACTCTTGATGAGAATTCCCTATAAGCTGCAAGGTCTACACCAAGATAGTACTTCAAAAATGGTTTATAATCATTTGTATAATCATGCCATCCAGCGGAACTCATTTGTAATGTTTCATAGTAACTATCTTTTGATTTCTCAATCAACATTTCAATACTTATATATTTCCCAACTATATACATATTTTGATATAGAAGAAGTAATGTCAGTAGTCTGCTCATCCTACCATTACCATCATTAAAAGGATGAATACATTAAAAATCAAGTATAAAAACAGGAATTAATAACAATGGCTCTACCATTTCTTTATTCATAGTTCCAACGAATTGATTACACATCAACTCCATTGTATCCTTTGTTAAATATGCCGGCACTGTTATTAACTGGATCTTTTTTCTCCAAATTCATTTTTTTCTTCTATAATGTTATCAGAATTTTTAAAACTACCACCTGTTGGTCCTGAATTATACATATATAAATCCCTATGTAGCTGCAAAATAACATTATACCTTGGCACAATATAATCATGGTTTTCATGTATTGTATTTAAGACTTCTCTATATCCAGCAATTTCTTCTTCATTTCTATTTTCTGCATAAATTATAGCACATAATATGCAGAAAAATAAAACTATATGCAGATTATCTTTTTCACCATTACTCACCACTCTAAGTAATTCAAAGTCGTTTCTAGTACATATTATTCATTTTAAGTTCTATCGTCCATCGGCCATAAGTCTAGTAAAACTAAAACTATAAAGATTGAAAATCAGGATATGAAATAATCTACTCTAACAACAAGTAATTATCTCATATCCTGAAAGTTTAAATATAGGGTATTAACAGATTGCTTACGCAATATTATCCACTATGACTTAGAAGTATTTATCAAAAGTAAGTTACTTCGCCCTTTTGATATTACTGCCTCGCTTTATTCAACAATAAGTCATACTCTGTAATTTTTGATTATCACAAACCAAAAATTCATTTCTTTAATATCGTCCAAAATAAATATCCTTGTCCACAGTGGACAAGGATATTTATTGACCGGTTTATAACTGAGTTTTTTTATACAAAACTATAATATTGTTATTTGTATATCCTGTTAGAATTCCTTATACCTTACACCTTTTTTATCAATCTGCTGGATTATACGCATTTCTTCTGATGTAGGTAATGGTAATACGGTGATATGATCTGTATTAATT
>PGZS01000196.1 GCA_002841435.1 Firmicutes bacterium HGW-Firmicutes-3
ATCCGGTGTTTTTGAAGGTATTACAACCGGTACACCTATATCACTCATGGTAAAAAACACAGATCAGCGTCCAAAGGATTACTCTAACATTGTGGATGTTTATCGACCCGGACATGCGGATTTTACTTTTGATGAAAAGTATGGTCTTCGGGACTATCGTGGCGGTGGGCGTTCCTCTGCGCGTGAAACCATTGGTCGCGTTGCTGCCGGTGCTATCGCCAAGAAAATACTGAAAGAATTTGGTATAACCTTACTTGGTTATACACGGTCAGTCGGGCCGGTAGTCGTCGATATGGCTGATTTTGATGCTTCTCAGATAAATGAAAACCTGTTTAGAATGCCCGATGCAGAAAAGGCAATAGAAGCCGGACACTATGTAGATGACATCATAAAAGAAGGCAACTCCATTGGCGGCACCATAGAATGTGTCGTAACCGGTGTTCCTACCGGACTTGGTGAGACTGTTTTTGACAAATTAGATGCTAATTTGGCTAAGGCGGTCATGTCCATCGGTGCCATCAAAGCTGTCGAAATCGGAGCAGGTGTTACTGTTGCTGATAAAAAAGGCTTCGACAACAACGACTTCTCTCGTTATGAAGACGGAAAGTTGATAAAAGAGACCAACCATGCTGGTGGCATCATCGGTGGTATGAGCGACGGCAGTCCTATTATTGTTAGGGCCACTGTTAAGCCTACTGCATCCATCCATATTGTTCAACCTAGCGTCACGAAGCAAAAAGAAAACCATGAAATTATGATTGAAGGTCGTCACGACCCTGTCATCGTCCCAAGAGCTGTTACCATACTAGAAGCTATGACGGCATTAGTTCTTGTAGATGCTCTTATGATGAATATGACCGCTAAGATGGATTACCTAAGAAAAATCTATTCAAATTAGAACGAGATATAATCGCACAAAACAAGGACCTGAAATTAGGTCCTTGTTTTTCTATGTCAAGAAAGTTCATGAAATGTTGTTTTACCAACTGTTTATACTTATAATACATCAAATTCAAACTTCAAATCCTCAATTGATTGGGGTTTTGAGAACAAATAACCTTGACCATATAAACATGTATTATTTAACAGAAATCTGGCTTCATCTATGGTTTCTATACCCTCTGCTATAACAGAAAGACTCATATTTTCACACATTTGAATAATAGACTTGATTACTTGTTCAGCCATCTTATTATCTGTAATCGCCTCAATAAATGACTTATCAATTTTTACAAAATCCAAAGGTATTTTTGATAGGTAACTTAAGGATGAATAACCTATACCAAAGTCATCTAAAGAAATTTTGACACCCATTTTCCTAAGGTTCAATAATGTCTCAATGTTTTTGCTAAAATTATTCATGACAACCCGTTCTGTAATTTCAATTTCTATATAGCTAGGATTCACTTGATACTCCATAAGTATTGATTCAAGTTTACTAACAAAATCCTCTTGCTCCAATGTCTTTGATGTTATATTAATAGAAATCGGAAACAATTTGTGTTTATTCATTTGCCTACTTCTTAGTAACTGGCATGCTTCATCAATTACAAAGTAATCAATATCCATTATTAATGCCGTAGTCTCAGCTATTGGGATGAATTTATCCGGCATGATGTTCCCTTTTTCCGGATGGGACCAGCGAATAAGTGCTTCTGCTTTTACAGTTTTTTGATTTCTTAAAGAAACAATCGGTTGAAACAATAAATAAAACTGTTTTTCTCTTAAAGCATTGGCAATAGATAGTTTCATTTCAGCATCATAATTTAGTTCATCTAACATTGTTTCAGAGAAACGCTTGATACTGGAGTGATGGTCTTTTTTTGCATATTTTGCCGCAGCAATCGCCGCATTGATTAAATCAATATAAGAAGGGTTATCCTTCATAAAGCTGTATCCAATATTTACTACAAAATGATTGTCCAATGGTTTTTTCTCTTCAAAGTCGGCAAGAAACATAGATATTTTTTCTTCAAATACAGGTGACACAATATTCATAGTGTCCGGTATCAGTATAGCAAAAGCATTATCCGTATATTTGTATAAAACACTATTTGCCGGAACAAACCGTTTAAGTCGCTTAACAACTTTTTCAATAATTGTAACGTAGATATCTAAGCGCTTATTTTTAGTATTAATAAGTTCATCCACTTCTATCATTAAAAGGCCCAATTTATCTTTACTATTATCCGTGTTAACGATTGCCTGATAGTCTTCTTCAAATACTATGGCATTTGGTAATGAAGTCTCAACATCAAAATAAGTGAGTGACTTAATTTTATCCATCAACACATTAAAACTATCACCCAAGCGTCCTATTTCATCTTGCCGATTAAATTTGGCTCTAACAGAAAAATCGCCCTCTGAACCTCTTAACATAAGTTGATCCAATTCATTAATTGGCCTTGAAGCTTTTCTGATTGCAATGTATGTGCATAACATAATGAAAACCGAAAAAATAAAGGAGCATACTAGTGAAAGATATAATAAGCTTCTAACCGGTTTCATGATATTCGTTTCCGAGATTACATTATAAAGACTCCACTGATAATCACCTATTTGACTATACAGAATATAGTAGTTTTCATCTTCGTATTTTTGTATTTTAACACCATAGCCATTGTTGTTTTCAGTATGGACAAAATCTCGAAGTTTGTCTTCAAAATTGTTATCTCTAAACCAATGAGCACCTAGTTCTGAATAGATAACACTTCCACCGGAAGAAACAATAAATCTTTGAGATGACTGCATATAACCTGTTGTTTTTATATCTTCAAACAATGATACCATCTCTAATCGTCCAAGTATTGCACCGACAATATCATCATGAGGACCAACAATTGGCACAGCTGCAACAATAACTGATTCACCTGTTTTACGACTGATTAACATCTCAGATATAGCAGATTGACCCATTAATGCTTTTTTTATATACATACGATCGCTAAGATCCAGAACTGTACCATCAAAATATTTTGCTTGACCATCTATATCAACCATTGCGACTTCATCATAAAACCCATTGTAATTAGTATCTATAATACCCCGTTTTTCTTCCCAATCCATCGTATTAAGATGAGGAATATTAGATATAATGTTTAATGGTTTAATATAGCTGCCTATGATTCTTTCAAGAAGAATGGAAGTTTCATTTGTATTAATACTTAACATATCTAGACTATTATTAATAACATATCTGCCATATATGGTATATGTCCCAAGAATAAATATTAACTGAATGACAATGATTGAAATAAAGGAAAAGAAAGTGATACGCACTCTTAGACTTTTATTAAACTCTCTAAACATCTTTGTACCACCTTTTATATGCGTATTTTGTCGCCTGACTCATAAAAGTCACTGAATTAATTCTTTCACACTCAGTACCTAATTACCTGCTTTTTTATAAAAATGCTCTTTTGTATGCTTGCTTATAACACATATAAAATCCATATCATTATATTGAGGCACGCATTATAATATGTCAACACTAAGGTTCAAACAACATTTCAAAAGAATCAAACAACATTTTTATAGCCATTTCTATAAGCGCCTTTTCTCAAAGGTGCTTATAGAACACATCATGGTGAATAAAATGATTATAAAAAAATATAAATATACTAGGACTATTGTACCACATTGAGATTTGCTTTATAATGAATGTGAGTAACATTATAATCTGTCAAGAGAATATAGGATTATGAAAATGAGAAATGTCAAAACGAATACTTTGAATCATAAAATGAATGAAGACAATATATCCGGTTTAAGAACGATTGTTATTGTGATTCTGGCTATTGTTACAATTCAAACTATCCTTTATTTAAGTGTTGAACAAATTTCTTTTGGATTA
>PGZS01000197.1 GCA_002841435.1 Firmicutes bacterium HGW-Firmicutes-3
TCATTTAGGTTCTGAACCTCGTCAAAAATCAAATAGTATTATTGCTTATTACCTGTACGCTCTTTTACATACCTATGTAAATCCATTGCTTCTTGAATAAATGCATATTCAAGGTCCTCAAAATTGATTGTAATTATTTGGTTAAGCTTTGCTTAAAAACTGAAATTATGAAATGCGGATAATGGTCATTAGCATTAGCATTACGACTATTCCACTTCTTTCAGCAAATTTACAGCCGAAATATTAAATAGCTTTGCAAGTGCTATTAAATTTGAGGTGCTGGGATCAGAGGTACCACTTTCCCATTTAGATACAGCTTGTCTACTTACTCCGATTGATTCTGCAACAAATTCTTGGGTCATTTTGCAGCGTGTTCGATGCTGTTTTACGGCTTCCCCAAGAGATTTTCGTACCTCAGACTTTTCATGACGGACATCTTTTGATTTAATATATGTCAAAAGAGCACGACTAATAAGCACAAGGAAACTAACAAAAACCGCCAAAAAAATCAAACCAAAAATTCCCACTATCAATGTAACTTTCATACTTAACAACTCCTTTCTTGTTGGTTTAATTTTACCAAATACAATCAGTTGCGACCACCAACAGTAACGCAAATATCAGTTGCATTGCGGTTGCAGTTACAAATTGAAGGGTATATAAGTGTGGGTGGTAAAATAACAACAGATTCCTATCTTCCCTTCTCTAAACACTCAACCTGCCATTAATCTGATCGATAGCACCAATAATACGCTTGGCCACATCAAGCTTGCCGTCAAATAGATGCATCACATTACCACGCTTGTTAAAGGGATGTTCATTGAGAACCCGCTTGTCCAAGCTGCCATTTTTAATCATATAATTAACCACCAACTTCACAAATTCCATTTGATTGATATTAAGGCTTTCATCAGATAAGAACTCAGAAAACACTTTGTTGGCTGCTTGTGGGTCTAGGCCTACAATTTTACTCACCAGTTTGAGTAGTGGTTCATCACCAAACTCTTTGACATAGTCATCTTTTGTTCCTAAGTCTTGCCATAATACTTTTTCTAGGTATTTAATATCTTCTTCCATCAAAGGATTATTATTGCGTAGCTTATAGATGACCAGATCATTTTGATGCTCCATCAAATACTTATCCACCTTTTTACGGTAACTTTGCATATCATTCACAGAGTACGCGCCTGGGCTTTCTTTCTGCTCCATAATTTCATCGGTAAAATTGGTATAATAGATTTCACCGGACTTGCTGTCTAAGAATTTAATCAATTCTCTAAAGGCTTCACGCACTTCTTCATGATCAAAGATATCCGCTTCTTCCCAGTGTTCATTGGTCTGAACTTTATTAATTAAAGCTTCCTGTACTTTAACCTTATCAATACTGCCTTTATAGGTTAGCTTCTCTGCTGTTGTTACCACTCGGTGCTTGGGTTTGGATGCAGGTACTCCTTTTAAATCTGCATATTCAATAGTGTACATCAAATAATCAAAACGTTTAGCCAACTCATCGTCATCTATACTTGGTACAAGTGGGGCAACCTGCTCTTCTAATGCTCTCACATCCGCATCTGTCAGACTTATAAAAGCATTCTCCTGATTGAACTTATGCAGGTACTGAAGCTTCAGCCTAGCATTGAATTTAGTTTCATCAACGGCCTTAACTTCTTTTAATATCCCTTCAATCAATGCCTTTCTGTGAGCCCTATGATCATCTCTTTGATAATCTAAGTTTTGAAGCTCTTTAATAATACCTATACGGATATTGAAAATATTTTCTGTCAGTGACTTCATCATCTTGGCTTCTTTACCGTTTTTATTGATTCTAAAGAATTCAAAGTTACCACAGTAATCAAAGATTCTAAAGCTTTCTTTATCTATACCAACACCGAACAAATCTTCACACAGTCTGGTGCCACGACCGATCATCTGCCAAAACTTTGTTTTAGAACGAATTTTTTTGAAGAAAACAAGGTTAAGAATCTCAGGAATATCAATCCCAGTATCTAGCATGTCCACAGACACTGCAATCTGAGGGAGTTTGTTTTTCACTTCAAAATCATCCATGGTGCTTTCCACATAATTAATACCCGTATAAACAGGTTTTGCAAAATCACCTTTGTAATTTGGATAAAGTGCATTAAAGCGCTTTACAATAAAATCTGCATGTTTCTTGTTTTTAGCAAAGATAATGGTCTTCCCTAATTTGTCGCCACCTTCTACTTTAAGGCCCTTTTCCATCACCTCTTGGATAACCGTATCAATGGTATTGTCATTAAATAGGAATGAGTTTAAGGCTTCACCACTGATGTCTTTAACATCATCATCAAAGGTTTCTTCAAACATTTCTTTTTCTTCTTCAGTAAGGTCATCATAATGAATACCTTGTTCTAAGAATTTCATCTTCGTTTCAAGGGTATGATAAGGCACCAAATAACCATCTTCTATGGCTTCACCTAACTCATAAGCATACGTTGGCACATTATTTTCAAGTTCAAAAATAGTATAAGTGTTCTTATCAAGATCACTTTTAGGCGTTGCTGTTAAACCTAATAAAATAGCATCAAAGTAATTAAAAATATCCTGATACTTCTTATAAATGCTTCGGTGACTTTCATCTATGATAATGAGGTCAAAATGCCCACTGGTAAAGAGCTTTTGGTCTCGTTTATTCTTCACATCGTCAATGGCGTTCATCATGGTTGGGTAGGTTGAAAAAATCATTCTGCTCTCCGGATTGTCTTTACTGTCAAGCAAGTTACAAAGAGAAAGCTCAGGTAATAGCGCCTTAAAGTTCTTCTTCGCTTGCTTCACTAAAGCCGTACGATCTGCAAGGAAAAGAATATTTTTAACCCAGCCTTTTTTAATCAAGACATCCACAATGGATATCGATACCCTTGTCTTACCGGAACCTGTTGCCATGACAAGAAGTGCCTTACGATTGCCTTTATCCAAAGTATCACAAACCGCTGTAATGGACATCTTTTGATAGTGACGGTTGGTAATGGCATCATTGATCACAGGATCTTTTAGGGTTGCTTTATTTTGCCTTTTAAAATGTAACCACTCAAGTTCTTCCTTGGTGTATATGCCCGATACCAAGCGCTCCGGATAACTGCGATCATCCCATAAATAATACTCAAAGCCATTGGTGTAGAATATCATGGGTCTAAATTTGTGTTCTTTTTCCAAGCAATCTGCATAACGCTGGGCTTGAATCTGACCCATTCTAGGATTCACACTGGTTTTCTTAGCTTCTATCACCGCCAGTGGCTTACCATTGTCTGCATATAATACATAATCTACAAAACCAATACCTGCTTGATTGGGCATACCCTCTACTTCAACTTCTTCAAGGCAGTCTTTGCCAATAGTCCATCCACATAATTCAATCTCAAGATCAATGTACATTTTTCTGGTCTTGAACTCAGAAATCTCATCAACCTTGAAATCACGATTTTTCTTATTATCCACCCGTTTCGCCGCATTTTCACGTCTTAGAGTTTCATTTTCTTTGATGATTTCTTCAAGCTTACGGTCTTTTGAGCCAAGACGCTCATAGAGGTCTTGCAGTTCATCTTTGGTTTTTCTTTCTTTTTCATTGTCTCCAAGTAGGCTTTCATCAAAAGCAACCTCTTCGTATTCATCGGAATAACAATAATCAATCCAAGAAATAAACTCAAACAGATTACGAAGGGTTAATACCGCTTGCTCTCTTGAGATTGGCGTTGCTGAATGGACCGTTTTGTTACCCAGCTTTTGAATGTAGGTAATCATGGGGAAAAGCTTGGTGTCAATGATGCCTTTAAAACGGTAATCGTGAATTAAAGAAGCAAGGTTATCCTGATAAGGCGCTTCCAGTTCATGGTCATAAGAAAAGACCCATTTGACTGCCAGCTCTAAGGCTCTACGTGCAAGAATCGCTGTACTGGCATAAGATACCACCATGCTCTTCTCCGCTTCTATACAGGCATTGGCAAAGTCCTTATATTTTTCTTCTTTTTTTAGAAAATCAAAGTTATAGCACATGATAGTCTCCCCTCTATCTTTAGGTATTATCCTATATATTTTTTATACGAATTCTTAATATTGCTCTGATTAACCATAGCATATCATTGTTATATCTATTTGTTGATGATCTAGCAAGTGTTGAACTTGCTCAACCCCCAATTTCTTACCTCTTTAAATTATCAATGGTAACTTTCCCTATAAATCAGAATATATTTGCGATTTACTGTTAAAATAAAAACTTATCTGTATCTTTTTAAGCTATCCTTATCAAACTTCCATTCAGGCGTTAAATATATATCTCTGTCATCTAGTATATACCAAGGCCCTAA
>PGZS01000198.1 GCA_002841435.1 Firmicutes bacterium HGW-Firmicutes-3
GATGTCACTGTAATAGTTCATCTGATTGGTAAAACCAAGATCAAAACTTACATAGTTGGCCAGGTCAATGATTTCCAGATGGGCGTAGATTTCAGAAATATTTTCGACAACCTGACGCATTTTATCATTGATACACAGGGCTTCCATTTGCTTTAATACGGTTTTCGGTTCGCCATAGAGAAGTGGCAGCTTAAGAACGATAGCTTTTTTATCATCAGGCAATGCCAACTCTTCCAGATAGTCAGCGATATCGCCAATGTTTTTGTTTTCGATGTATTTAAACAGAGTAGCTTTTTCTTTGGAGGAAAAGGCCAGGTCGTCAAAAAGAAAATTGATGAAACCCACATGGCCCAGATCAATGTGCACGTCGTTGATGCCGTTTTCCAGTAGCGAACGGATGGCCAGGGCAATCACTTCGCCGTCACATTCCGGGCTGTTGTTGCCGAAGTATTCGATCCCAATTTGGGTGATTTCTTTCTTGATGATTTCCGGTGATGAAAAATTCCGATAGATGTTGGTCTCATAAGAGAATTTGATGATCTCCTGGGAATCGGGATGGTTCATAGCTGCCATTCGGGTTACCGGCAGCGTGGCATCAGGCTTCAGTACAAGGACCTTGCCTTGATGATTAACCAGCTTGAAGAGATCGTCGCTGGGTATGGAATCTTCGTTGACATAAAGGTCGTAGGTTTCAAAAGTTGGGGTGGAAATCTGATGATATCCATAGGATCGGTAAAGTGACATGAGTTTATGATTGATTTGTTGCAGCGCGAAATAATCCTGGTGTTGGATGTTTTCGAATCCGTCGATAGTATAATTAAAAAGCATGTGAACCTCCTTGTTCAAACAAATACTTTATTACTGTAGTCTGGTGAAGTGGTAATTCTATTATAACATTATTTTTCCCTATGTCAAAGCTTTTAAGGATTTTATTAAATTTTTTTAGCAAAATTTTAAAAAATCGATCTCGTTTTTGAACTGATTCAAGACCGGTTCCCAAGCCATTAAATGAACCTTTATCTAAGATCATTTAAATCCTGCGTCTAATTTACAAATCTGGTTTTTCAATTTTGAAAATAATAATGGTCAGCAATGGATTTTGTTGACAGTATGTATTATAATATATCTGTGAATTGAAGGCAAATATCCTGTTGGTCATCTTTAGTAAAGTTAAAATCAGGTAGTTATGCCGATGACATGAGACATCAGAAAGTAAGGTGTTCGCTATGCTGAATGAAATAAATAGTTTTTCAGGAGAAAAAATAATAATGATGGTAATTTTTGGAGCCATTGTTTTTTTTAGTTTGGCTGGGGCAATAGTCTACCATCTCAGAAAATTCAAAAGAAGACGGGAAGAATGGGAACGGGCTGAAAAAATGTTTCAAGGTGTTTTCAACCAGGTTACAGATAGCATCGTTGTGGTTGATAAGGAAGGAATTATATATAAGGCAAACGAAACGTTTTTGAAGTATCAGGGAAAACCAGCAGATAAAATTATTGGTAAAAATATTCAACGTATACCCATGGACTATGTTTTTGAAGACGAGCTGGATGAACTAAAAAAAGCGATTGCCGAAAAGGGTGTTTACGAAAGAGATATCAAATTTTTTCATAAAAGCGGCGAGGTGATTCCGATTCATCTGGTATTCAAACCGTTGAAAATAAGCAGTAATAAAGGACAAGAAAAATCTTATATGGTCGTCACCGGAACGGATTTGAAAAAAACCTATGAGAAGGATGAATATATCAGCCAGCAAAAAGAAGAACTCCTGGAAATCCAGCATCTTGCCCATCTGGGCTACTGGGAAATGAATTATTTAACAAAAAAAATCTACTGGTCCCGGGAACTTTATAGTATACTGGGGTATGAAGAAGGGGAAGTTGAACCCAATCTTGACATCATTTACTGGATGGCCTATGAGGATGATCAGAATCGGGTGTGGAAAGCCTTTCTTCGGGCATTTCAAGCTCAGGAAAAGGTCGATACCCATTACCGGATTAAAAATAATCGGGGTGAAATTCGGGATATTTATTTAAGAATCCGACATTATTTTACGAAGGATAATGAGCACCTGAGAACCATTGGGATTCTTCAAGATGTGACTAAGCAGGTCGACCTTCGTGAAGAATTAAACGCCCAGCTCATTTTTACCGACAAGGTGTTGAATAATAGCAGACTTTTATTTATTGAATTCAACAGTAGTTTTGAAGTCAGGAACATAAATCATGTGGTGCAGCAACTTAGTGGAATTGCCTATGATGATGTTGAAAATAAAAACTTGCGGGATATTTTTGGGAATCTCAATCGGGCTCATCGAAAATTTGTCAATGAAAATTTGAATTTCAAACGACCATTGCCATTCAAGGATTACAAAGGGGATGTTCATTATATCCAGTGGGATCACGCGACTTTTTCCAAAAGAGATGGGGAAAATACAAATATTCTGCTTGGAATTGATGTTAGTGAAACCATCGAAAAACGAAAAGCATTAGAAGCTGCTTTTATCCAGGATCCTGTAACCAAACTGCCCAATCGTTATAAACTGGAACAGGTTTTGGATAACTACTTTAACAAAAACGGGAACAATTCTGAAAGATATTTGGCTTTAATTTTTATTCATGTCGAGGGGATTCATGCAGTTGGAGATGCTTTTGGTCAAGATATCGAAGATCGGCTAATGCGGTCATTAAGCGAGCGGTTGTATGGTGCCATTGGAAAATATGGGCTCTTTGTCCGTCGTTACACAGATCAGTTTGTTTTGTTTTACCCTTGTGACGCAAGCATAAAAATAATAATGGAAATTTGTCAGCTGGTTGCTGAATTGCTTAAAAGCCCCTTTATCATTGAGGGGAGTGCAATTACCTTGAGAAACCATATCGGAATTTCCAAATACCCGGATCATGCCAATACTAAAGAGGATCTGATTCGTTTTGGCAGTGCTGCCATGCATGAAGCCCAGCGATTGAATTTGGATTACTACTTTTATCACGAATCTTTAGGAAAAAAGTTAAAAAGCAAAGTGAATGGATATGAACTAAACAACAACTAAATTAGAGGAGTCATCTATGACCTATAAATGTGTGGTTTTCGATTTTGACGGTACCCTAGCGGATACTGAAGAGAAAGCCTTTAATATATACAATGCGCTGGCGACAAAGTACAAATACAGTACCGTTACTATGGAAGAATTACAGCATATAAAAAATCTCCATGTCAAAGAAATAAAAGAAATTGTCGACATCCCCTTTTATCAATTTCCCCGGGCACTACGAGATGGACAAAAGATGATGCGAAAGGAATCAACCGAAATTCATGCCTTTGCAGCCGATATTCATGATTTTTTTACAGCGCTGAGAAAGGAAACCAATCATATTGGAATTCTCACCTCAAATATAAAAAAAACGGTTTCTGATTTTTTGATAACTTATGATATCAGTCATGAAATCGAATTTATTATGTGTTCCGCACTAATGTCCAAGTCAAAAAAAATTAAAAAGGTCCTGCGCAAGCATGACATCAATCCAGGCGAAATGCTCTATGTTGGGGATGAAGTTCGTGACATAGAGGCCTGTCATAAGGTTGGGGTGGATGTGGTCGCGGTGAACTGGGGATATAATACTCCCTTTGCGCTTGAAAAATGTAAGCCCACTTTTATGATTGACAACATATGGGATGTTATTGATATTGTCAGAACAAAAAATAAACCATGAATTTAATCAGCTAGCTGGCTAGTGAATGAAGGTGATTCAGATTGATCGGGTTGCTGCGTTTATGGTGTGATTAGACGGTATTGGCTGGGGGTTTTTGATACCAGCACAGAGACATTCATATCGCTGTT
>PGZS01000010.1 GCA_002841435.1 Firmicutes bacterium HGW-Firmicutes-3
CTTTTTCTAGATAGAGGGCTATAAGTTCGGTTATATTTTCGTCGTCGTCAACAATGAGTATTTTTGATTTTGCTTCCATGAGGACACCTCAATTCTTGTAAAGTGGTTAGGATGGGTTACTGGAGCTAATACTATTATAAGCATTTTACTTGAATTCTACAATAGTAACACCGGATTCTCCTTCGCCATAAGCACCGATGCGGAAGGAATCAACATATTTTACTTTCTTAAGATGCTTATGTATGGCAGATCTTAGAGCACCGGTTCCTTTACCATGTATGATGGTAACCATTGGTAACTTTGACAGATAAGCATCATCTAGGTACTTATCCAGAACTTGTAGCGCATCGACGGTCATCTCTCCTCTCAGATCAATCTCAGTGGAGATGCTATAGGCTTTGGTGACAACACCTTTTGTAGATGCTTTTTTACGTACTTCTTTCGGTTGATGGCTATCTTCCTGAAGAACTGTAACATCCTTTAGGGAAACGTTGGATTTCATAATGCCCATTTGAACTTGAATCTCACCTTTATTATTCGGTAAGGATAAAACGGTTCCATTTCCATTAAAAGGAGCAACAAAAACAGTGTCACCAACGGAGATGTCTTTTGCTTTGGTGCCTTTTGCTTTAGCTTTAGGTAAGCCCATTTCGTTTTCTTGCTTCGACATTGACTGACGTAAAGTACTGCGACTTTCTTCTAGAGCTTTGGTGTCGATTTGGGCACTGTCAGCAATTCGGTTAATATGGCGAATCAACCGATCCGCCTCTTCTTTGGCGGCTTCTGTAATTCTATAGGCTTCTTTTTTGGCTTCCAGAAGCATTTCTTGTTTTTTTTGCTCAAAGGCCTCTTTTTGAAGATCAAAACGGCGCTTTAGGATTTCGGTTTCTTTTCTATATTTTTCAGCCTTTTCCTTCTCGGCAATTGCTGCCTTTTTGTTAATCTCAAGATCTGTAATTAAGTCTTCAAAACGAACCTCTTTTTGTTGTAAAAGGGCTTTGGCTTCTTCAATAATATCATCACCTAGGCCTAATCTTTTTGAGATGGCAAAAGCGTTACTTTTTCCGGGCACACCTATAAGCAGACGATAAGTAGGCCGTAGGGTGGTTACATCAAATTCACAGGAAGCATTTTCAACACCCTCTGTAGATAAGGCGTAGACTTTAAGTTCACTATAATGGGTGGTGGCGACAGTTAGAACGCGTCTTGCAAATAGATTTTCCAAAGTAGCCATAGCGAGTGCGGCACCTTCTGTTGGATCCGTACCGGCACCAAGTTCATCAAAAAGTACCAAGGAATCGATGGTGGCTTTTTTGAGTATATCCACGATATTAACCATATGAGAAGAAAAGGTACTTAGGGATTGTTCTATACTTTGTTCATCACCGATATCCGCATAGATTTCATCAAAGACCGTTAAACTTGAGCCATCAAAAGCAGGAATATGCAGACCGGCTTGCCCCATGAGGGAGAAGAGACCTAAAGTCTTAAGCGTAACGGTCTTACCACCGGTATTGGGTCCTGTAATGACTAAGGTATTAAAAGATTTCCCAAGATAGATGTCAATGGGCACCACTTCTTTGTCACTTAGAAGAGGATGCCTAGCCTTTTTGAGATTGATTTCTTTGTTGTCGTTAAACAGGGGCAAAGTTGCATTTTGCTTTAAGGCCAACTCAGCTTTGGCGAAAATGAAATCCAACTCAGCCATAACATCTAAGTTGATTTTTAAGGCTTCCATATGCATAGCAGCTAACGCACTAAGCTCTGCTAGGATACGGTTGATTTCTTCTTGTTCCTCATGGGCCAACTCAGTTAGTCCGTTATTAAGTTCGACAACAGACATAGGTTCAATAAATAGTGTTGAGCCGGTAGAAGACTGGTCATGTATCATACCTTTGAATTGACTACGGTATTCTGCTTTGACGGGAACGCAGAAGCGGTCATTACGGATTGTAATAATAGGATCTTGTAGCATAGTTTTTTGGTTATTATTATTGATGATGCTGTTAAGATTGGAGCGAATTTTGGCATGGGTATTTTGTATGTTGCGTCGTATTTGATGTAGCTGCGAACTGGCTTCATCAGCGATTGTATCTTCAGATATAATGCACCGATCTATTTCTCTTAGTAAAGGGGTTAATGGTTCGATGTCCAAGAAAAGAGGGGCAATGGAAAGCGTACTAATCATCTCTTCTCCCTCCCTAAAATAGCTTTTAAGACGGGATGCAACGCGGAGTACATCACCAATATGGAGCAATTCGAGTATGGAGAGATTACCACCAATGGCCAGTCTTTTTATGGAAGGACCGATGAGATGGGTACCACGAATGGGTAGGGAACCATATTTGAGTACAGTAGATAGAGCCTCAGAAGTCTCGTTTTGTCTTTTGGTGATGGTCTCAAGGTCGGAATAGGGTTTTAAGGCATCAACCATTTTTTTGCCCGGTTCAGACTGAGCCAATTGCCTAAGTTGTATTATGATTTTATCGTATTCAAGTATTTTGAGAGCTTTTGTATTCATGGGGAACTCCTTTAGTATGGCTAAAAAGTCAAAATTTTGTTTTACTATATAGTTTTGACGCTTTAACCTATTATTATGTAATTGTGTTTATAGATCTAGATAATAGAGGTCATAGGCTGCTTTTTCATAGACAGGCATGACATTTTCTAATTCATTGTATTTATGAAAGCCGAGTGAAGACCAAAACCGTTGTGCATGGGTATTATCAAGATGGCAGGTCAGATAGATACGGTTATAGTGTCGGGGCAGTATATACTCTTTACAAAAAGCTTCAAAGAATTGTCGACCGTAGCCTTGTCCGATATAGTCCGGCAAAATAAGAAAGCTTTGAAGCCAACAAGTACCTGTTAGGTTTGTTTTCATGAGCTTTAAATAGCCTAAGGATTTTTGACCAATGGTATCGATATAAACAAAATGTTCACCTGTGTCTTTTCCTAAAGACTGGGGTGATTGTATGGCTTTATTATAATGATCATAGCGTGTTAAAGCAATGTTGATTCTTAGAAGATCTAGGGTACTTGCTTGAATGATTTCCAGCTTCATTTTATTAGGGTTTATCATAAGGAACCACCTTTAATATATATGAATATACTTTATTATCATTTTACATGATTATGACATAATTATAAAGCATCCTGACATATCTTTTTTATAGAACCTGACCATACAGCTTCTATGTTTGTACTTAAAGGGACGTAAAAGGCCTTGAAAAGCAGGAAATTAAAGGGTTTACGAGAAACGCTAATTTGTTAACGTTCTATTCATAATCTGTTCAAAAACACGTTGTATAATAGGGGTTAGGAATCAATGAGCTTGATAATTGGAGTGTGAATCATGAGCGAAACGAAGACTAATAATGAATGTCCTTCATTTTACAAAGAAGAAATTAAACATTCAAAAAAACTTTCCAAATTTTCAAAGCTAGTTCGTAAGCTAAGTACAATTTTATATGGATCAAAAAGATGATAAGTGGCAGAGATGCTACTTTTTGTTTTTTATTTGACATAATGGTCTGTTAATGTTTCAATGAAGCTATACAATGTTTAAGTCAGAGAAACTTAGAAACTTAGTTTTGACGATTTTATCATAGATGAAGTAAGGTGGCGAGAAAATGAAACTTGGTTGTAATTATTCAGAAGAATTAATGTTACTGATAAAAGAAGACTTGGTAGAAGTGGACTGTATTAAGATGGGTTATTTTCAGCCCTTTATGGGATTACATGAAGAAATCGTGAAGAAAAAATCAATTTTGATACATGGTTTTGGCAAACACGAACATATTGGTATGGTTGATCCAAAGCGTAACAATGACTGGCAATATATGAATGATGTTTTGACTCAATATGAATCACCACATTTGGCGGTACATTTTTCTATTTATGACCAAGATTTACATGTTGCCAGAGATATAAGGCAACGATTGGATCAAGGGATTGAGATTTTTAAAGAGCATCTAGAAGTGCCATTAATAATTGAAAACATGGATTATAATCCATTTTATAGTACTTACTACGTAAAACCTGAAGCAGTGGATCCGGATTTTATAACCGAGATGTGTGAAAAACATGATGTGGGCCTTTTATTAGATACAGCCCATGCAAGTGTCTCAGCGTATCACTTGAAAATGGATGTTCATGATTATATAAGAAGACTTCCCTTGAAACGGGTTAAAGAAATACATTTTGTCGGGACTCAGTTGACAGAAGACAAAGGTTTAATCGATATGCATACACCTTTAACACCAAGAGATTATGATTTACTGGATTGGCTGAGGTATAAATGTAAACCTGAGATTGTTACACTAGAATATGGATGGCCTGGTTCGGACTTCTCATGGCGTACCAGTAAGGAAGAGATTAAGAAACAACTTATTGAGATTAGAAGAAGATTCTAAGGATACATATATACGAGGACCCTTTTAAGGGTCTTTGTTTTATCTTATTGGGTTATGGCATCCGATTCTTTTCTTTAACTTCACTTGAAAATAGGCTATAATGTGATAATGGCAACAAGTAATGCTGTTATGTTGATTACAGGGCAGTTTTACATATTGAAAGGAGAAACATATGCGTTATTTGGCAGATGTGAATGAAGGCGATCAAATCGTCGATATATATTTATGTGCAGAAAAACAAGTATTAAACGGTAAAATATGGGATTTAAACGATGGTATTAATAGCTTTGGGACTGGAGATTACATCAAAGTGGATGCAACAGTTGTGAGCTTTCAAGGCAGTATTCAGTATAATATTAAACGTGTACGCGTAGCTCAAGAAGGTGAATACGATCCAAAAGACTATGTACCGGCAACAGAATATGATGTGGAAGAAATGTATAAAGAATTTGTTGGATATATTGAGGATATGGACGATCCTTGGCTCAAACAATTGGCTAGCAATTTCTTTATTGAAGATAAAGCTTTTGCTAAAAGCTTCAAGGCACATACAGCGGCAAAAACCGTACATCATGCTTATATGGGTGGTTTATTAGAACACACTTTATACATGTTGAGACTATGTGATTTTATGACCAAGCAGTATCCGGTATTAAACAAAAGCATCCTATTTTCAGGCTGTATGTTCCATGATATTGGTAAGCTTAAAGAATTGTCGGAGTTTCCGATTATTGAATACACAGATGAAGGCCAGTTGGTTGGGCATATCATCATAGGCATAGAGTGGTTAAGTAAAAAAATTGATGAGATTCCTAAGTTTCCGCCAACGCTTGCCAATTTACTAAAACATATGATTATTGCCCATCATGGTGAGTTGGAATACGGATCACCAAAAAAACCGGAACTAATTGAAGCCATAGCCTTGCATTATATAGATAATATAGATGCAAAGATGAAAACATTTACAACCTTAATGAAAGCCTCCAGTGAGCAAGATGATTGGCTTGGTTATCAGAGGATGTTTGAAAGCAACTTAAGAAGAACCAGATATTAGAATATAGTTAAATGGTTAAGGTGTCAAAACTATATAGTTGAACTTTTACATACAATATATGTGAATTTAGTGATACTTAGTCTTGACTCAGTAAACTTAAATTGATGAATAGAGGTATGAAATGTCGAAAGTAAAGGCACCAGTGGTAAAAAATGAAGTGTATGAGATGATGGTTGATGATATTGGTGTTAATGGTGAAGGCATCGGCAAAGTGGAAGGTTATACTTTGTTTGTTGATGGCGGTTTGCCGGGTGAGACCATTCTTGTTAAGGTTGTTAAAGTCGGCAAGAATTTTGGTTTCGGGAAGCTTGAGACATTAAAGACCCCATCACCGGATAGAGTTATACCTATATGTAAAGTGGCAAGCCAGTGTGGCGGTTGTCAACTCCAACATCTATCTTATGAGGGCCAGTTGAAGTTTAAACAAAACAAAGTAGACCAATTGATTAAGAGAATTGGGAAATTAAGTGATATACAAGTGGAGCCGGTAATGGGTATGGATGAACCGTATTACTATCGAAACAAGGTTCAATATCCGGTCAGGCAAGAGGGTGGTCGTGTAAAAATAGGCTTTTACGCCAAACGCAGTCATAGGATAGTAGAAACTGACATCTGTTATATACAAGATCAGCGTAATGAAGAAGTCAAAGCCCTTATTTTGGATTGGATGACACAAAACGGTATATCCGCCTATAATGAAGAAACACATAAAGGCTTTTTAAGACATATTGTAACAAGACATGCCCATTCCACAAAGCTTATGCATGTGACATTGGTCATTAACGGCCGACGCTTAAAGGCGTCAGAAGGTCTAATAGCAAGATTAACCAAACTGGATTACATATCCGGTATCAGTGTAAATATCAACAAAGAAATCACCAATGTCATCATGGGGGAACAATTACTTCATGTGTATGGTGACACCCATATTGAAGATACCATAAATGATGTCAAGTTCCACATATCACCATTATCCTTCTTCCAAGTCAATCCGGTTCAGACAGAAAAACTATATGCAAAAGTCATGGAGTTTGCAGGTTTAACCGGTGAAGAAACAGTCATGGATATTTTTTGTGGTATTGGCAGCATATCTCTTTTGCTGGCAAAAAAAGCAAAAAAAGTCATTGGTGTAGAAGTGGTTGAAGCGGCGGTAGAAGACGCACTTCATAATGCAGATATCAATGGTATAACAAATGCCGAGTTCTATACAGGCAAGGCAGAAGAAGTCATACCAAGGCTTCATGATGAATTAAAGATGCGTGCAGATGTTATCGTTGTGGACCCACCAAGAAAAGGCTGTGAAGAAGTACTGCTAGATGCGATGGTCAAGATCAATCCCAAACGCATTGTCTATGTCTCATGTGATCCGTCAACACTGGCAAGAGACCTTAAGTATCTTACTGAAAAAGGTTACAGCGTGGATAAAGTTCAACCTGTTGATATGTTCCCTCAAAGTGTGCACGTGGAGAACGTTGTCTTGATGATAAAGGTGGATCATTATATCGGATAAAAATAAATTGTTGTATGGTATACTAAAAAGGAGTATGTCAAGATTAAAGCTTAATTTTTAGGAGGATTATTAATGAAAAAGTTTGTTTTTAAGGATTATTTTCATGAGCCAGAAGCAAAAATAGCTAAACGTATGCTTTCAAAAAGTGACAATGTAATTGCTTTTGTTCTAAATATTGCAAAAGGTGAAATATTACCAGGACATACACATCTTACGTCAACTCTTTTCTTGCAAGTCATGGAAGGCAATGCAAAAGTTATAACGGATGGCAACGAAACCTCTTTGCAAGTTGGAGAGTTAATGCAGGTTGAAGGACCAGAAAGCCTGCAGGTTATAAACAGTGGTGAAGAAGTATTACGTCTTTTTGTTACAATTTCACCTATGGGTTCAGAGGCTTTTGCAACTGATGCGAATGTTTAATGTGACCGGAAAAATAATTTAACCAAAAGAAACCCTTGAAAATAGTTATTAAGGCTATTTTCAAGGGTTTCTTTGTGTTTGATACTACAAAATAAAACCCATACATATACAGTAAAGTTTGAGAGCTTTGTATTTAAGGATGTTGTTGACAGATATATCCGTGGGTAGTAAACTATATTCAAGACGACTATATTCATAAAGTATATAGTCGAGATGGAGGCGATGTTATGGAAAAAGAGCATGATTTTTTCTGCACCAGTAAAAGTCATAAGATGGAAAGATTTTTAGAAGTATGTTTATTGCTACTTTTATATGATGAAGTAGGATATGGCTACGGCCTTATTGAACAGCTGGCATATTTTGGTTTTTCTCAGGAGGAGCTTAATGTCGGTACGCTGTATAGGACACTTAGAAAAATGGAGAAAGAGGGTCTAGTTTCTTCTCTTTGGGAAGAAGGTGGACAAGGACCAAGAAGGAGAGTATATGAAATTACTGAAAGTGGTAAAAGGAACCTTGACCAGTGGATTAATATTCTAGAGATTAGAAAAGCAAGGATTGATAAGTTGATCTTAAAATATGAAGAAAAAACCATAACTGAAAGGAGAATGGAAAGTGAAAATATTTGATTTGATGAATCTTGAAACGGAAAGTAACGAAAATAGAAGTGTGAATGTATTTTTTCAAAATGATACATTTAAAACCCGTGTAATTGTATTAGAGGCTGGAGGTGAAATTCCTCCATGTCAGATGGATATATTTGTAATGTTTTATGTTATTAAGGGAGAAGTGGTTTTAAGAAAAAATGAAGAATCCGCCATATTGAAAGAGAATCAGGTTTTCATTTCTGAGCCTGCATGGCTTTCTATGGATTCGAAATTCGGAGCAAGGCTCATGGGTATACAAATAAAGTCTCAAGAATAAGAAGGTGACAAAATGGCCACGATTATTATGATCTACGGCTTTTTAGCAGTTTGTTTATTAATGTCTTTAATAAAAAGCAAGGAAAAATCAAAGAAAGCACTTAAAGTAGCAGGAAAGGCTCTTCTTAAGACAGCGCCTAGCCTATTGGCTGTACTAGGAATAGTAGGGCTCACATTAGGTATATTGACAGCAGAAGCCATTTCAGGTCTAGTAGGAGCAGAAGCAGGATTTGTTGCAACAATTATAGCAGCAGTACTTGGCGCAATAACCTTAATACCTTCTTTGGTAGCATTTCCATTAGCAGGGTCCTTGCTTCGATCCGGTGCAACAGTAATGACCATATCAGCTTTTGTTACCACATTGGTTATGGTTGGTATGGTCACAGCACCAATGGAAATGAAAATCTTGGGCAAAAAATTTACCTTGCTCCGCAATGGATTAGGATTTCTGGCAGCATTGATTATAGCTGGGATTATGGGGGTTATATTATGATGATACTTAAGAAGTTTAAACTTCCAATTTTAATTGGATGCATCTATGTTGCTTTGGCCATTTTTGCACCTGCTACAGCGGGAAGATCCGCTTGGGTAACTTGGGACTATTTCAAAGAGATGGCCTTAATTATGCCACCTGTTTTTTTACTGATGGGTCTTATGGAGGTATGGGTTCCTAAAGATAAAATACAAAAGTGGTTGGGGAGTGGATCGGGTATTAAAGGTGGTTTGATTTCTCTGGCACTTGGAACACTGCCCACAGGACCTTTGTATGTTGCGTTTCCAATGACAGCAACGTTGCTGAGAAAGGGAGCCAGCATAATCAACATGGTAATATTTTTAGGATCTTGGGCAGCTCTTAAGATTCCACAACTGATGGTAGAAATCAAATTTTTAGGAATTTCATTTACAGGCGTAAGGTTTGTTTTTACGCTTACGGCTTTGGTTCTCATGGGATTCATTATGGAAACCATACTGGGTCGCAAGTCAGTTATGGGATGGCTGCCGCCTGAAAATGAAGAAATAATGAAAAAACAAGCAGGTAAAATGAAGGCGTAATTAGGATAAGTCTTCAAGAAAGGTGGCAGCTATGAGTGATTTATTTAAGTTGAAGGACAAATTGATGACACCATTAATCAGGATGGTCATTAAACATTCCAAAAATATGGAATTAAAGGTGTTTCTTAAGGCCATGGCTGTTTTTCCTGAAAAAGTAAGCAGTACTTATAACAAAAAATAGAAAAAAGTGGTGTTGACTATCAAGTTGCTTTTGATGACGCGTAGTGGTTCAGTAGAGAAAAAATAGAGTTCGACCACAACATATAGTGGTTTTTGACCCCGAAAAAAGGGCGAAAATATAGATGACATAGCAAGTATACGCAAATCGGAGCTGTAAAAAAATAAAACAGAAGGAGTATGGGGTGTGCGTGTGATATGTATATCTTAAAGGCAAATAAAATGAAAAATATTGAAATGGATGTCATTTGGAATAAATTTAGATATGAATTATTAAGTTTTATAAAGGCAAAAGTGAATGATCAGCATGAGGCTGAAGATATTTTGCAGGAAGTTTTTATTAGAATATATAAAAATATTGAGCAGTTAGAGGATGAATCCAAACTTAAGTCGTGGTTGTATAAAATCACAAATAATGCAATCATCGATTATTATAGAAAAAGAAAAAAAACTGAAGTACAAATTGAGCTTTTAGAAAATGTATTGAGATATGAAGAAGAGATTGTAACTATGAATGACGAAATCTCAACTTGTCTGAAATTATTTCTGAGTGACCTACCTGAAAAATATAAAGTGCCTCTTGAAATGTACGAATTTAAAGAAATGAAACATAAAGAAATTTCTAAAGAGTTAGATATTTCTTTGTCTGGGTCAAAAACACGAATTCAACGGGCACGCGAGAAATTAAAGGAAGCCTTAATCGGATGCTGCAAAATTGAATTTGATGTTTATGGTAATATTGTTGAGTATGAACAAAATGAGAACTATCAATGCTCTAACGACAAATGCAAATAAATTTTAAAACTACAATCAAAAGATTGTAGTTTTTTTGCGACCATTTTTGATTGCTTGCGTCTTTACTTGTGAAATCAAAACTTAAAATATGAAAGGTGGTAACAAAAATGATTGAGAACAAAGAAGAACTGAGAGAGCATATACGTAAAAACTATGAAGGCGTAGCTCTAAAGGGTTCGCAGGGATGTGGGTGCGGTTGCAATCCTTCTCAAAGAGAGGATAATCCTTTGGACGTAAAGGAACTATCCTTAAATCTTGGGTACTCTGAAAGTGATTTAACCAATATTCCCAGTGATGCAAATATGGGATTGGGTTGTGGTAATCCTATTGCCATTGCATCTTTAAAAGAAGGAGAAAGCGTTCTTGATCTTGGAAGTGGAGGGGGATTTGATTGCTTTTTAGCAAGAAAACAGGTTGGCGATACAGGATTTGTAATTGGAGTGGATATGACTTCCGAAATGATTAAACTATCAAGAAAGAATGCCGAAGAAAGCGGGTATTCTAATTTGGAGTTTAGGCTTGGAGAAATAGAACATTTACCAATAGCGGATACATCTGTTGACGTGATTATTTCTAATTGTGTCATTAATTTATCGTTGGAAAAAGAAAAAGTCTTCAAAGATGCTTATAGAGTTCTGAAGCATGAGGGAAGATTATCAATATCAGATATTGTTGCTACAGCAGAATTGCCAAAGCATATTAAAGAAGATTTATCTATGATGGCAGGGTGTATTTCTGGGGCAGAGTATATTGAGAATATTAAAAAAATGCTTGAAGATGCCGGCTTTGTCGATATAAAAATGTCACCAAAAGATAACAGTAAGCAGATATTAAGAAATTGGGCGCCGGATAGGAACATAGACGATTTTGTTGCTTCTTTTATCATTGAAGCACAAAAGCGCTAAGAGTCATCGAGAACATTTACAGGAATAAGTCAGTCTTATACTTTTGTAATCATATGTTAAGCCTTTTGGATTATAAATATAAAAAGGTGGAGGCGAACTTCTGGTCCGACGAACAGAAATCACATGCAAGGCATATGTTTGCTGGATAAGGTTGCATAACAAACCGAAGTCCAAAACTGTTCGGAGCAAACGGTGTAGATGTGGCGGATAGGTGGAAGGAAAGATTGCGTTCTTACCCGGGGAGATCTCATGGACGTGTGGAAACAGAGTATGAAACACGGTGAAAAGTTTGTCATGAGAAGTCAGCAAAAGCCATAGTACCTATAAATTTTGGGAAACTGAGGTTTGCAGTCATGACTGCAGGGGAAGGGCTGAACTTTAGGAGATGAGAGTCAATTAAATTATAGTTTAAATTAAGCAAAAAATTATACTGATATATTGAAATTATAAGAGATGATAAGCAGTGTTTATTAAAAGAGCACTTGAATCAATGATAAAAGAAGTTTCAAATACGTATCCAGTTCTTCTTGTGACAGGACCAAGACAGGTTGGAAAAACGACACTAATAGAATATGTTGCTGATAAAACAAGAAAGTATGTGAGCCTCGATAATCAAGTAGCTAGGCAATTAGCAAGAGAAGAACCGCTACTATTTTTGCAAAGATACGAGCCATCAGTAATTATTGATGAAATACAATATGCACCTGAATTATTACCATATATTAGATTACATGTTGATAGAAATAAGAATATGGGTGATTTTTGCCTGACTGGTTCATTTCTTTATTTTCTTGTACTGCGACTGTTTCGTCATTTGATGGAGTTATTCTTCTTAAAAGTAATACTATAACTATAAGTACGAACATCTGAAGTGTTTGTGATCCCCAATCAGGGTCTGCAATAGCTGTTAAACGGATTATATTGAATAGCAGATTTAGAAGCAATCAGTCTTTCGACTAAACGAATAGGTACACGTGTTCATATACATAATATTTCAATAAATCATAATCGAAGTACAGTAATATCTATGAAACTATTGTAGGGATTGGATAATATTTTTTAGGCAAGAGGATAGTGACAAGGGCGCACAGATGTATAAAATGTGATGCTGCAAAGTGCTTCTAGTACCTTGTTTCGTAAAAAGAAATCAATAGATTTAATCATCCCATAGAAATCGATTTTATTGTAACGCGATTTACGTTACAATAAAATAAAGGAGATGATATATATGGCTAATACTACAACTTTAAATTTAAGAGTGAATCCTATAGTTAAGAGACAAGCAGAAGAAATTTTATCAGAACTAGGTATTCCAATGTCTACGGCGATAAATATGTATTTAAGTCAAATCAATTTGACTGGAGGTATTCCTTTTTCTGTTGAATTGCCTAAAGTGCCTGATGAAATTAATGCTGAACTAATGACAAATCTAGAGTTGCATGATAAAATACAAAAAGGCTACGATGATGTTGAAAGAGGTAAAGTGTCGAATGCATCTGAGGCTTTCAAATTGTTAAAAGAGAAACATTCGATATGAAAGTGTTCAATATTGAGATAACTAATGAAGCAATAAACGATTTGGAAAAAATATATCTGTATATCGCAAATAGTCTATTGTCACCAGAAATTGCCAGTGGGCAATATGAACGGATTACACAAAGTATACTGTTTGTTTCAAAAAACACCCGATTCATGTGGAGACCATCGTACTGCTAACAAGAAAATAGACGTATAAGCCCTTGAAAATATTGTGAATACTTTATTTACAGGGGATTTTTTTCTTGATTTTTTCTTGAGGAATTATTATATATAATTGAGGGTATTCTTTACATAAAAAGAGTTATATTATACGAGATTTATATAGAAATAGGTGGTTACATTTGGATTTTAGGAATAATGGTACTGCTTATCTATAGTGTGGATCGTTTTTGTTAATCAGTTCGGAAATGGAGCTTTCTTGTGAGGGAAATGTTAAAGGGAGGATTATAAACATGTTAAATAATAAAAAGCCAGTGTTTTGGGTTGTTATAGTGGCACTGATCGCTGTGGTAGCAGTTAGTGTAGGGCTTATGTCAAACCCTATAAATACTGCAAAGCTCTCAGATACTAGTGATATTTATGCAACATCTGAAAAATGGGCTGAGGCACTTAAGAATCGTGATGGGAAAGCAAGATATGAGATGATGGCACCGGAATCTAAAACTGATTATTATAATTCACTTGTATTTATAAACGGTGAAGAATATCCGTGGGTCATCGGAGATTCAAGTCCATATGTGGTAAGTTATGAAATAAAAATAAGTGGTTTAAGTGCTATTATTACTTATATTACAGAGACATCTGAGTCAGAAGTATATATCTATCAAGAGCAACTATTTTTTGATACTCAAGGAGGAAAAACTTTTATAAGCAAGTTCGATGTTACGGTATCCTATTTGCGAAAAGATTTGTATGAGGAGGCAATCAAAATTCAAAAACAAGTTAAAGAAGGGCATCTGGATTGGCGTTTAAATCCCGAATCGGTAGTATTGGAATTTGTCCGCAGTGATTTAGGCTTGGAGGGTGGAGAAATTATTTCCTCAGCAAACAATGATGTTGTTTTCAAAAAAGATGAAGGTGAGGAAATAAAAATTAAGTTATATAGACCTATAAATAATGATGATGGATTTCTAGCGATTTATGAGTATTCAATCGGCGTTAATCATTATATACTGGATAATAATTATATAGCACCACGAATGTTGGGAGATAAGTAGATTGGTCTTTGATTATAAAAGAGTAAAAGAGGTATCAATAAAAAGTGAGAAAGAAGCCTTGAATACACAACCTCATATATTGATGATAACGGACACGGGACTCATGTAGCGGGTATATTAGGTGCAAAAATAATAGTATTGGTACAGTAGGTATTGCTCCCGATGCAAGCTTATATGCAGTAAAAGTATTAGGCAAAGATGGTTCAGGCTACCTTTCTGACGTAATAGCAGGGATAGATTGGGCGATCACAAGTAAAATGGATATTGTAAATTTAAGCTTAGGAAGTACTTCCTCCTCTTCTACATTAAAGCAAGTTGTAGACAAGGCATATAGCCAGGGTGTTATTGTAGTTGCGGCCGCTGGAAATAGTGGAACAAGCGATGGGGTAGGAGATAACGTAAACTATCCTGCTCGATATGACTCGGTAATAGCAGTTGCAGCCACAGATAGTAAAGATTTACGAGCAACCTTTTCATCAACAGGAAGTACTGTTGAAGTTGCAGCGCCTGGAGTAAAAATCATTAGTACATACTTAAACAATCAATATGGTTATATGAGTGGAACTTCTATGGCGACCCCATATGTTTCAGGGAATATTGCACTTTTAAAACAGGCATTTCCTACGCTATCCAATACAGAACTGCGATTAAAACTACAAGAGGCAGTAGTTGATTTAGGATCGGCTGGAAAAGATTCATGGTATGGGTATGGGTTAATACAGGCACCATATAAGCAGGAAATTGTGAGTGAACCGATAGCGACTGAACCTGTAGTGATGGAAACAAATACATCTGTGTCTACAGATAAAAGTTCATATAAAGCAGGTGAAAAAGTTTATACACAAGCAAATGTCACAGATAGTAATAATGTTATAATCCCAGATGCTAATGTTAAGTTCACCATTAAACCACCAAAAGGTAACGCGATAGTGGTTACTGGGACGACAGACTTGAACGGACAAGTAACTTTAGTTTACGCCACAAAAAGGAACGCATTTAAAGGTACCTATGAAGTTTTGGCGGAAGCGTCCCATATCAACGCTAAATCAAGTGTTGCTAGAACAACTTTTAAAATCAATTAACAAATTATTAGGGCCCCCTTATATGATACTTCCAAAGTAGACAGTCTAATTAATTAAAGTTAGATTATTTACTTTGGAAGTATTTTTTTGTGGGAAGAAAATCGAAGCTTAGTATAAAAGTAAAAATTCAAGCTTGTGAAGATTAGAAAGTCGGAAAAGGCAGTTTTAGAGGTTGGCTAGAAAATGATTGAAAGGTAGTATTATATAATGATAGAATAATTAAGTAAAGGTATTCGTTTTTTGTGGAATTTAGTATAGTTGGTAGAAAGGATGTTTATATGATTCATGTTATATCAAACATTAGGAGAACTTCTCATGTTATGTTCCTATTTATAATTATTGCATTTGCATTTATCTTGAACCTTTATGTCGAAATGTTTCTAGGAGGTCTTCTTCTCGTATCTGCTACTATTGGAGGTATCGTATTAAACCGTAAATGTTTTATTCTTTTACTTCTATTGGTGTCCTTTAATTTTATTTTTTTCTCATGGTACAATCATCATTCGATTAAGGTGATTTTTGCACAAGGGCTTGTTTTCTCAATTTCATTGATTTTAGCTATATTTTTAAGTCAAGAAGTAAAATCCTATGTAGATGAGCTCAATCATCAAAAAGATGAAAATTCCATATTGACCAAAGAACTGACGATGTCCTTTATTGAGGCAATTGATGCTAAGGATCGATATCTACAGAATCATTCCCATAATGTCTATTTATATGCAATCAAGATTGGTACCAAGCTTTCATTTTCACAAGAGCGTATTAAAAATTTGGGTCTAGCTGCAATTTTCCATGACATTGGAAAGTTGTCAGTCACCGCAGAAATCCTTAACAAGCCCAGCCAGCTTTCAGAAACCGAATGGGATGTAATGAAAAAACATGCCACAAATGGCCCTGATATTCTTAAGAATGTCACTAAACTACAAAGCATTTTACCAATTATTAAATACCATCATCGTTTTTACAACGGATTAGGTTATCCAGATGACCTTCCAAACGAGAAAATACCCTTCGAATCGCGAATTATAGCAGTTGCGGATGCTTTTGACGCTATGACTTCAAATCGTCCATATAGAAAAGCACTTACTCAAGAAGAAGCATATGATGAACTCGTAAAAAACAGTGGATCGCAATTTGATCCTATTGTTGTTGATGCCTTTTTAAAAGCCGAGATTCGAATTATTCCCCATACATCGAATAGACTTGAGTTACCAGAGTTATTTATATAACAAGGATTTATACTATACGAAATTTCATCGATATCATCTAACCTATAGAAGGTGATTGGTGATACTAAGCTAACATAAAAGCGGGTTTTTATAAGAAATAATAGGCATAGAATTATTAAACGATCAATGAAAGGAAGCGAAAGTATGTCATATTATAAAAATTTAAGTGCTATAAGTATGAATGACTATAAAGAAATGTTGACGAAGATGGATTTAATAAAAAGTCGTGCGATTCTAAGAGAGAATATTGACAAACAATTCCTGGCAATCCAAGAGCAAGGAATAGAAAATGTGGAGCAATTATCAAATGCCTTAAAATCAAAAATAAAGCTTGAACAGTTTGCAAAAGTCAGTGGCATTGATATGGCGTATTTAACAATACTTATTCGTGAAATAAATAGCTTATTGCCAAAGGCAAATCGCTTTAGTGATTTACCTTCCTTGGATGAAAAAGTAGTAAAGCGGTTAGAATCAGCGGGATATAAAGATACTTACAGTATATATGAACAAATTAATGATAAAGCTAGGCTTCATAAGCTCGTAAAGATACTTGATATAGATTCGGATGTAATGGATATAATTATAAAATACGTGGATATATCTAGAATTCGTTGGGTGAACCACACCTTTGCATTTGTATTACTAAAAGTTGGTTATGATACGGTTGAAAAAATTGCGCATGCAGATAGCAATGCGTTGTATGCTGTAATTAAGGCCAAAAATGACAAGGAGCACCTCTATAAAGGTAACATTGGTATTCATGATATGGAAATACTCATTCAGTGGGCGAGATGGGTCCAAGAGTATGTGCAATAATGGATAGGTGTATGCCAGAAAAGAAAATAAATTGGTTCTTACTTAGTGGAGACCATTCAGGTTTACATATAGTCATAACAGATAACTTATTATTGATTAGCTCTATATTCCATTGGAGTCATGCCTGTGTTTTTTTTGAAAACATTCCCAAAATGGCTAGCGCTTAGATAGCCTATTTCTATTGCTATATCAGAAATTTTTTTGTTGCTATATAACAAATATTCTTTAGCAATATCGATTCGTAATGTTGTTAGATAAGTATTGAAACTATTTCCAGTTTTCTTTTTAAAATAGGTACAAAAGTAATTTTTTGACATATTAACTTTAGCAGCAATATAGTCTAGGGAGATATCCTTATAATAGTATTGTGAGCAATAGTTATAAACTATGTTTATAGTATTATCCCCTATTACTCTAGAATTTTGAAGTTCTTGTAATATCAAATCTAAAATAGAATTCATTTTTTGAGCCATCAGATCAAATGTCTGAGCACATAACATTTCATCATTTAATAAACGCTTTAATTTTAATTTTAATGAAGGCGTTAATGTAAAGTTATTAATAATTTCTATTACTAAATCATTTAAGGATTTTTTTAACACTTCGGGTAGAACATTTTTTTCATATTTAATATCTGACAATAAAACGAAAAGCTTGTTTTTTGCATCTTCATATTTATGAAATCGGATTAAATCTATTATGCTTGAGGTACTAATATGATTGTCAAAATGTATAGATTTTGAAAGCTCATTTCTAAACCTTTCATTTATTATTTTATCTTGATAGCCGTAATAAAAGTTTTTGCTTTCAATAGCTAGCAAGTGCTTATAAATATCTGGAAGTTTACTTAGTCTACTAAATCTATTGCTTTCATATAGAATTATATTTATGTAGTAATCATTAATAATCATTTCTCTGAATGTGATAGTTTTTGAACGGTTATTAAAATTATCACTTATTAAAAGATAAATATGATTATTATACTCGCATATAAAAGAATCATTAGTATTAAATATAGTATAGAAAACACTTTCTAATTTGGGGATTTCATTCCTATACTTTTCATCAATTGAAAACATATATGCTATAAAAGGCTCTTTCATATTCCATAAAAAATCCTTAATAGAACTCTGAAATATAATAAAACCGTCTATACCATTAATTAAGTCAATGAAGTTGTGCTTTATAACTTCGGGCAGTAATTTTTGATAATTATTAATAAGATTTGACTGACTGTTTTTAGAATTAATTTTATTTTTAATTTTATTTAAGCATTCTATTAAAGCATCTGTTTGAAGAGGCTTTAATAAATAGTCCTCAACATTAAGAGCGATTGCACGCTTAGCATATTCGAATTCTCGGTGCGCAGTTAATAAAACATAATGTGTTTCCAAGGAGGTATCTTTAAGGCGTTTTATTAATTCAATGCCATTTGAAGGCGGCATTTGAATATCAATAATTGCAATATGTGGATGTAAAGAGGTGATCAAGTTAAATGCGTCTGTACTATTATTTGACTGACCAACAACTTTTATATCAGAAAAGTTAGAAGTAATTATTTTTTTCAAAGATTCTAAAATAATTGGTTCATCATCTACGATAACAGCACTGTAACTCATAAGATTAAGACACCTCCTAAAAACAAAATGTAATTAGTGAATATTCTTTTGTGGCATTTCCTGTGGTTTATTTTAACTAGGAACAATCATAATTATTTTCTGAGTCATTGAATGAGCAAGGCATATATGGTAGTTTAACTATCAATCCACGCATGGTAATTCGATTACAACTTTTGTATAATGACCCACACGCGTTCGTATAGATATTCCGTAATCTTTACCATATCGTAATTGAATACGCTGTTGAACATTTACTAGACCGATACTATTTTCTGTAGCAAGACCTGTTTTTAAACGATTTAATAATTTGTTAAGCTCATCTCGATCTATACCAATTCCATTATCACTAATTTCAAAGAGCAGTTTACTGCCTATTTTTACACCTGAAATATAAATATACTTAGTTTTTTTTCCTGATGTTAAAAATGCATGGTTAATGCAGTTTTCAACTATTGGTTGTATGGATAATTTCATTATTTTAAACACAAGTATATTACTATCTATGTTGAATTTGAATTTTAAGGTATTATTAAGTCTAAGTTTTTGAAGACACAAGTAATCATTAATATGTGTGAGTTCTTGTTCTACTGTAACGTTTTGACTATTTTCATAAAGTACATATTCATATAAATTAGCCATCGACCCAATAGCAATTTGTATATCATCTGTTCTCTTAAGGATAGCGAGTGATGAAATGAGTTGTAAAGAGTTGTAAAGAAAATGAGGATTAATCCGAGCTTGTAATGCTTCTATGTGAGCATCTTTTTGTTTTGCCTCTAAATCATAAGCTTCATGTATTAAACGTTGAATTCTGTCAGCCATTTCATTAAAACCATTAGATAGAGTTTGCATCTCTTCAGTGTTGAATTGTTCGTGTATACGTAAATCAAAACAACCGGAACCAAACTGTATCATATAGTTTCGCATAATGTTCAAAGCTTTCGTTAAATTATAACCTAAGTAAATTGATATAAGTATGGATGCGAGTATAGAAATTATTATTAAAGTGACAACTAAATCACGCATCAAGTTTGTCTTTTCTTTTAGTTCATTATTATCTATAACATAAATGAGTTTCCAAGGTACGGATTCAATCTCTTTTTCTACAAATAAATAATGATCTGAAGCTGATAGGTTTTCCAGAGAAGGGGTTATTTGTGTGTTTGTATGATTGATCGTCACGATAGGTAGGTTTTCCAAGTCACATAAAAAGACATAATTAACATTTGATATTTTTGATTTAGAGCAAATATTAACCAGTTTTTCAAAAGAATATTGAATTAAAATAACACCTTCAGTTTTGTTGTTATTATTAAAATCTTTAATTGGAAAATAGATCAACAAATCTTTTGTATCGTTTTTGGTATACATATATTCACTTCTTTTAAGGGGTAAAATATTTATAGTAATATATTTTGACACATTTGATGTATGAATTATATTTTGCATTGCTTCAGAATTATAATTAATTATTTTTTCGGAGTTTGAATGCAAAGTAAAATTATAATGCTCTGATATGAGACTTATATTTTCAATATTTGAATTACTGATTGTATGATTAGATATTCTTTCCTTGAGAAATTTTAGATTTTTATAATAGCTATTGGTATCATAAGTATTAAGTAACTCTACGATATTTTTATCAAGAGCTATAATATTGATTGAATTCATAACTTCATTAATATATATGTTTATACTATTTGCATTTGATTGAGTTAACACTTTTATGTTTTGCTTCATATTTTCGGTTGTATAATTAAAGTAAATTCTATACGAACTAATTCCAAGAACTGACAAGGATATAATAAATAATATTGAGTAGAACAAAATTATTTTGAATCGTAGAGTTTTGAAAACCATAGAAATCTTCCTCAACCTGAAATCACCTCTGTTTATATAAAAATCACAAATAGAATGCAACAAGGTAGTTGATTATTGTTAGAATTATTGATGTGTTTATAATAGCATACAACAATGTTACTAACAATAGCATGTGAATATCTAGATATACTTCTTAATATTGTGATATAGGTTTAAAAAAGATGAGATGATACAATTATGGCATAAAATATGAAAGGGTGATAAAACAATGAACAAAATACTAAAAATCTTAATTATTGTAACTTTACTAGCAAGTATGTTAGCAGGATGTGCAACAAAAGATGTGGGGGATGCTACAGGTAGCAATGGAAATGAAGAAACTACAACAACGCAAGACGAAACAAATGATGCATTTACGTTGAGAATATCTACAACAGGTCCTACAGATGATAACATCGACATTGCAGAACGAATTTTTAAAGAAAAGTACCCAAATGCTACGATTGAGTATATTGTTAGTCCTTGGGGCGAAACAAGAGAAAAACAGCTTATCTTAACAAGTATGGGAGATATTCCGGATATTGCTAAGACCGGTGGATGGGTACAAGAATTCTATAAAGAGGGTGTTTTTGACAATCTAACAGATGAAGTTATGACATGGGATATATATGACAAATTTACGCCCGGTCAACTAGAACGTATGGTATATGGTGATGAAATATGTGCATTGAACTATAATACGAATACAATTTTGTTGCTATATAATAAAGATATTCTAGCAGAATTAGGTGTTGATGTACCAAAGTCATTTGAAGATCTTGAAAAAATTGGTGAGCAAATAAAAGAAAAATCATATACAAATTTATCAGGCAATAAGGTTTTTGCAACCAATGTATCAACACATCCTTGGGAAATTGGTGCGTGGATCTGGTCAAATGACGGTGTATTTATGGATGAAGCGTTATCTAAAACATTAATCAATACACCAGAATCAATTAAGGCACATGCCTATGCACAGTCATTTGTTAAAAACGAATATGCTCCTATGCCTGATGGTACTATGGATCAAATGTGGCTTAACGGACAATTGGCTACATATTTAACAGGTGAATGGTCCCTACCTTCAACATTTGATGCCGGTATTAACGTTGGTGTAACGACTGTACCTGTTGGCAAGAGTGGAAAAACAATTACTTCAACGGGCGGTGCAGACTGGGCAGTATTTGCTGGAGCTGAAAACAAAAAAATGGCATATGAATTCTTAAAAATCATGTATTCTGAAGAATTCCAAATCCAAGCAGATCGCGGCGTTACAGATTTAGAGATATATAATAACAGTGAAAAACAAGCATTTTGGAAAGAAAGTGGCCTTTTAGAAGCCAAAATGGCACAGCAAGAACAATTAAAGTATACAAAATATCAATATATGGATGGCCCATACAAATATCCAGAAGGTAGAAGTATATATGTAGAAGCTTTAGAAAGACTATTTATTAACCTTGAAGACTCAGAAACAATATTAAACGAAGCAGCCGAAAAAATTAACGCAAATTACTAGTGTAAGCATAAGTTATGTAGCCAGTTTTATTACGAGCTGGCTACATAATTTAATTAATCAAATCTTAAATAACGAGGTACTATAAGTGAATGTATTAATAAGTAAGTATAGAAAACGAAAAATATTGAATACTAGAAATTATAGAAAGATACAGGATGGTATATTTGTTTGGAGCATAGTGATTCCGGCAATGGCATTCTTTACTTTATTTATATACTATCCATTCTTTAAAAATATATATTATGTTTTTATGGATTATAACTATATAAAGGAACCTACTTATGTAGGATTAAGAAACATAAAGATGCTATTTGCTGATACCTATGCATTTAATGCACTTAAGAATACTTTTCTAATAACATTTGTAAGTGTGCCATTAGTTCTTGGGGTATCCCTTGGATTGTCAATCCTATTATTTAACTTAAAAAAATTTCAAGGCGTCTTTAGAAGTGCAATATTTTCAACCTATCTAGTGCCACTTGTAGTCGCAAGTATTATATTCAAATTATTATTTGGAACAGAGTCAGGACTCATAAATAGTTTGCTTCAGTCAATAGGGTTAAATAAGGTTAATTGGCTTACTAACCCAGCTCTTGCTACTTTATGTATTATTATTATTAATTTGTGGAATGGTACTGGATACTATATGGTAATCTTTCTTGCGGGACTATCTAATATAGATACTCAGATATATGAGTCCGCTAAAGTAGACGGAGCAGATCCCTTTAGAATTTTTTATTATATTACATTGCCGTCTTTAAAGCCGACACTAATATTTGCCGCGGTATTTGCAACAATCACATATCTTAGAACGTTTGTGACGGTTGAAATTTTAACTGAAGGAGGACCTTATAGATCGACAGAAACGATAATTAAGTATATGTTTGATCAAGGATTTAAATATGGAAATGTGGGATACGCTTCTCTTTTAGCACTTGTGGTGTTTATGCTTACCTTGATTATTTCAATAATTCAGATTAAATTAACTAGGAGTGCAGACGATTAAGGGAGAATGATGATATGTTTAAAAAGAATCTTAAAAATTTTATAATATTAATTTTTTTGATAATTATAACAACGATATATATATTACCTGTTTTTTGGATGATATCAGCCTCATTTCAAGGACAGGGCGAAATATTTAAAATGCCTTTTAGCTGGATACCATCTAACCCTTCTTTAGATAATTATCAATATAGCATTGATGTTGGAGGGTTAGCTAAGGCAATGAAAGTATCAATCATTGCAAGTGCATTAATGATTGGTATTCAAGTATCTTTAAGTACAATTACAGGCTATGTTTTTTGTAAATATAAGTTTAGATTTAAAAATATAATACTGATATTTGTACTAATGACAGTCATGATTCCTATTGAAATAACATTTTTGCCATTATTTGACCTAATTAGAACTTTGAAATTAACAAACACATATATTGGTTTAGTATTACCATTTTTATATAGTGGTTTTGGAATTATCTATATTATGCAGTTTTCAAAATATATACCAGATTCAATTTTAGAAGCGGCTAGAATTGATGGATGTGGCAATATTAAAACGTTTATATATGTTGCGTTGCCTATGTTGAAAAGTGCAATATCAGGATTAATTATATTGGCATTTACATTCATTTGGAGTGAATTCGCATGGGCAAGAATAATCATAACAAAAGACTCATTGAGACCATTATCAATTGTTGTAACACACTTATCAAAAGGTGTTGACAATTACGTAAATTACGCTGGATTAGTAGCTGCAGGTGTTATGATGATGGGACCAATTTTAGTGGTATTTATGTTATTCCAAAAGAACTTTATTAAATCAGTTATGAGTTCGGGTGTGAAAGGTTAGATAAGTAATATAAGGAGATAATAAAGATATATGGAAAATACAATTGATAATATAACTCAAAAATTACAGGAAAGATTTAAGGCGTTTACACAAAGTATAGAGGATGAAAGACTTCAATTTTTGTTTGAGAAATGTTTTTATAATACACTTCAAACAACAGTTCGAATTATAAAGAATGAAGTATTTGTAATTACAGGTGATATCGATGCCATGTGGTTAAGAGATTCATCTGCTCAAATTAAGCATTACATACCATATGCTAGTGAAATCATTGAGTTACAACAAATAATTGAAGGGGTTATAAGGCGTCAAATAAAATATATTAACCATGATCCTTATGCAAATGCTTTTAATGAATATGAAAATTCCAAGGGGCATAATGATATTACTAAAAGTAGTCCATTGGTTTGGGAAAGAAAATATGAAATAGATTCATTATGTTATCCGGTGTGGATTGCCTACTTGTACTATAAAAATACTGGTAAGAAAACAATATTTACTAAAGATTTTTATGATGCATTAGTTAAGATAATTAATGTATTTAAGATAGAACAGAATCATAAAGAAGATTCAAGTTATTCTTTTCAACGGTTAAATTGTCCCCAGTCTGATACGCTATCTAATGAAGGAAAAGGAACACCTATTGGATATACAGGTATGACTTGGTCGGGATTTCGTCCATCTGATGATGCCTGTCAATACGGTTACCTTATACCTGCTAATATGATGGCATCGGTAATACTAGGATACATTGAAGAGATTTCAAGGGAATATTATATGAATAGTGTATTAGCGAAGGAGGCTAGTACCTTGAAAAATCAAATTGTTGAGGGGATAGAAAAATATGGTATTGTTAATCATCCACAGTATGGAAAGATATATGCCTATGAAACAGATGGGCTAGGCAATTACAATTTGATGGATGATGCTAATGTACCTAGTTTGTTATCAATTCCCTATATAGGTTATGCAAAAAATGATGATGTAATTTATCAAAATACAAGAAAATTTATATTAAGTAAAGATAATCCATACTATTATGAAGGTAAATATGCTAAAGGTATAGGTAGCCCACACACACCACATGGGTATGTATGGCATATAGGATTAATCATGCAGGGATTAACATCAAATAATGATTATGAAAAAAATGAAGTTTTGAAATATATTTTGCAGACTGATGCTGGTACAGGGTTTATGCACGAAGGTTTTAATCCGGATGATCCATCAGAGTATACGAGGTCTTGGTTTGCATGGGCAAACTCAATATTTAGTGAGCTTTTGATAGAAAAAATAGTGGAACCTGAGGCTTAGCTAACAGTTGTCTAAGATAATAATCATTTGCTGGGTTAGGCTAATAAAAGAATAAATTCAAAAGCATATTATGATATTCATGGATTCATTTATGTTTTATGGTCCTAGAGGACTAGTTATAAAGACTTGTTGTATTTAAGAATGTATAAGCACATACTATAGTAGTAGTAAAGAAGTAAGTAAAGCTTAATTGGATACTAAGACTGTATGACCTGATTTGGACGCTTTGGTCATATGAGAGTCAATAGCGTAACCGGCCTTTTTGGGCCGGTTTTTTGTTTTGGAGGCGATACATTAAAAGATTCATCATTCATTTAATAACAAAAGAAAGTGAATCAAATCAAATCATATCAAAGGAAGCATAGCTATTGAAACTGTTAATTCAATAAACCGAATAAGTACCAGGTATGATGGTTCGTTATACTTGGTTAAAAAAGGAGAAAATTATGGAAAATAAATTTGATAATTACACGGACAAGAATGTTGATACAATGGGCAAACGTAATGTTGATGGTAATACAGTCGATTATGAAGTAGAAGAAGGCACAACAGGCATGGAAAAAAGAGATTTGGACAAAACTATGGATAATAAATTTGACAATTATACAGACAGTAATACAGATACAATGGGCAACCGCAAAGATGACAACGCCTATGAAGTAGAAGAAGGCACAACAGGCCGAGAAAGAAGAGATATTAACAAAATCCTGGTCGGTATTTTCGAAACAGAAAACGAAGCGATTAGTGTTATTAAACGATTGAAAGAAATCGGATATGATGAAGAAGAAATAACAGTAATAGCAAAAGACAAGGCTAAAATGGACCGTATTGACGATGAAACGGATAGAGATATCAATGTCCAGGGTGATGCAAGTGGTACGGGTACAGGTGCTGCCATTGGAGGTGCTCTAGGTGGAATGGCTGCAGCATTACCGGCACTTGGTCTTCTCACAATACCAGGAATTGGTCCCGTTCTTGCTGCAGGACCGATTGTGAGCATATTAGGAGGCATCGTAGCAGGCGGAGTTGCTGGTGGGCTTGTAGGTGCACTAATAGACATGGGCGTTAGGAAAGAAGATGCCAAGGAATATGAACTTCAGCTTGAGCAGGGCAAAATAATTATACTCGTTGAAAACAGAGATAATCTGAGTAATGATGTTTATTCAGCTTACAACCAGTACAATAGTACGATTGATGGTAGAATCAGATAATGCTTCTTTGTGTAGTCAGATATGATTTTATTTAGAGAACATTTTTGCATTTAGGAATACCAGCTGTAAAGCGGGTATTCCTAAATTAATATAAACCATTAATTAGTAAAGAAATGACAGAAAACCTTTAGGTGCATCAAAAAAGCTCAAAGTCAAAAAATATCATGAAAAATATGTAAGATTTTATTATTGACGAATAGAATAATATTGTTTATACTTTTAGAATGAAAAGTATAATCGATCATGATTAAACTGAACAGGCGATGACCTTCAAAAGGTCATGAGGCCGGGTTGCCAATGGGTGACAACAGATTAAGGCATAAGCACATCTGTGGGACAGTAATGTTCTATATATGTGCTTTGTTGTATTTTAAGGAGGGTAATATGCATAACCAGGATATAGTAGATGAGCTACGGAGTAGTGAAGCAAAAAAAGTAACTTGGGTTGGATTTTTAGTTAACACTGGACTGACAATCACTAAATTAGTAGCAGGTATAGTAGGGAATAGCTCTGCCATGATAGCTGACGGTATCCATTCACTATCTGATTTTTTTACAGATATTGTTGTGTTAGTAGGCTTCAAATTCACAGAAAAACCTGAGGATGAAGGGCATAGTTACGGACATGGGAAATATGAAACATTTGCAACGGTTATTATTGGGTTAGCATTATTCTTTGCAGGCTTTGGTATTTTTCAAAAAGGGGCAATGAATGTTTATAGTGTAGTCGTGGATAACGAAACCATTGCAAGACCTGGTATCATAGCCGTATTAGCAGCTGTTGTCTCAATCCTAACAAAAGAAGTTTTATATCGCTATACGAAAAAAGTAGGAGAAAAAATCAAGTCTCCGGCGGTAATTGCGAATGGTTGGCATCATCGATCAGATGCGTTTTCTTCAATTGGAACCCTTTTTGGAATAAGTTGTGCCTATTTCCTGGGGGAAAAGTGGACGATACTAGATCCTATTACGGCCATATTAGTTAGTATATTTATATTTATAGTTGCTTTTAAGATTATGGCACCGGCAGTCAATGAATTATTAGAAGCATCTCTTAATGAAGATGAGATTTTATATATAACAAATTTATTTGATGAATCAACAGAAGTTCAGAACTATCATCGTATGCGCACAAGACGTATAGGAGATAGAGTTGCAATTGAAGCACATTTACAATTCGATAGATCCATCTCATTATATGATGCACATGCAATTTCTGACGCATTGGAGCAAAGATTGAGATATTATTTCGGTAGAAGAAGTATTATTACATTTCATTTGGAACCCAATAAGGAAAAAGATAATGAGAGTAATTTGGTCAGATTATAAAACTGACCAAATCAGTATGACTGACCATATGTTTACATTATAAGTGCTGTTATAATGTAATTATGAACGACGGTCATATATGAGCTTAAACAAGTATGTACATACAAGGAGGGCTAGTGAAAACCAAAAAAGGTCAGGAAACATATAATAATATACTTGAAGCAGCTGAAATATTATTTGCGGAAAAAAGTGTAAGTAAAGTAACGGTAAATGATATTGTTCAACGTGCGGGAGTGGCTAAGGGGACATTTTACTTATATTTTGAGTCAAAAGAAGCTCTTATTTGGAAGTTCATGGACACAAGATTTGGATATGCAGACCGATGGATACAAGATATAGTCACAAAAGGCTATAGTGATAATGAAATTTGTGACATCATTGATTATATTGTATCGTTCGTTAAAAAACATATTACAATATTAAAAATAATGCATAATGTTAGATTTCATAGCTTTTTAGGGACGAGACGTTTAGAGGATAAATACATGAAAAAATGGATTATGCCATTTTCACTTTGGCTTGAGAGCGGTCGTCTCGAAGGAAAGCTATTGATTAATGATTCACAATTTATGGCAAATTATTTGATCATAACGTTGCATGAACTATTTGACAGAGTAATAATGGATGACCTGCCATTTTCTATAGAAGAAATAGGAGATGAGCTTAAAGTACTGATTTTAAAATTGTTAAAATAGATAGTAGGAGAAGAATATGGAAATTTACAGCAAATTTATAGGTGATAACAATAAGACGTTTATAAAATGTTTTGTTAATAATTCTAATGTTCCGAATGTAATATTTTTTATGACACCCATCGCTTCTGTCGAACATGAAATAGCCATGATGAATTACAAGCCATTGTTTGAGAAAGGTTTTAATGTATTTGCCATAGATTTGCCAGGTATTGGAAACAGCTCAAATGATAAATTTTCATATAATAACATTAAAGTAGCCATAACTAATACTGTAGAATATATTAAAAGTAATTATTCCGACTCTATACATTTATATGGAGGGACTGGAACAGGAGGGATCATTGCTCAAGCAATAGCATCTGACAAAGAAATGTTATTTTTCAAATCGTTCAGTCAATTTGGAGTGGCGAATCATAAAGATTTATCTTTTATTGGCAATAGTATTTTATTAAAGCTATTTTTTCCAATGTTGAGAATTTTTACAAAGATTTTTCCGAAATATCGAGTGAAATTTAAACTGCCTAAGTATAACGGCCATAATGCAGTAAAAGAAAACAATTGGTATCGTAATGTGATGGAAAAAAATCCGGGAATTTTTGACTTGCCATTAGAAGTGGTTTACACATTATTATGGTTACTGATATCCAAAGATAGTCCCTTAAAAGAAATGCCACATTCCCCAACATTGGTGATGGCAGCTAAATATGATCGCTATTTCAAAGAGGCGTATATTAATAAGTATTATTACAAACTGGAAACAGATAAGAGACTTCACTGGATTGAAGATAGTCATTGTGTCTTTGCATGGGGGACAATAGAATTAACCAATAAAGTAGCAGATTGGATAAACGAAAGAGAAAATAAGATACTAAGTTAAGGTTCTCTGGTGTAAATATAATTAAAGATTACAGTATAAGTATTGCGGTTCAACAAATTTTGTCAAATATTGATAAAAGGGCATTCTGTGACAAGCCTTTAAGCTATGATTGTGCTATTCTTTATTTAGGAGGTGTCATATGCATGCATGGGAGGCAGTACAACAATCATTGAACTATATTGAAGAGCATTTATCTGAAAATATTAGGACAGAGAAGCTGGCAAATGTAGCAGCACTATCACCATACTATTATCAGCGCTTGTTTAAACGCTTGGTTAAGAAGCCGGTAAATGAGTATGTGAAATTGCGTAGGTTGGAAAAAGCTTCAGATGCTCTTAAAAGCAAAGAAAAACGCATTATTGATGTAGCACTTGAAAATGGATTTACAGATCATGCAAATTTTACCCGAGCATTTAAAGAGGCTTATGACATGACGCCTGATGAATATCGGCGTTGTCCTGTAATGCTTAATCACTTTATTAAGCCGGACCTACTGCTGAAATACACCACAGTGGATGAAGATATACCGGTGATTACAGATGGTATTGTGATTGAAGTAACTCGAAGAACAGTGGATGAGCCTCGAACATTTATTGGAATTGAAGGTGAAGTTCCAGGAACGGAACTGCTAGGCGGTAAATCGACTGGCATAGCCACGACTGGGTTGATATGGGATGAATTCCATAACCATAAATCAAGCATTCAGCAATTGCTGCCAAAAGGCAATGAACTGGGTATCCTCTATATGGGAAAAGCTAGGGAAGGTTGCTGTACTTATATGGCCGGAGCCGAAGCAACTATAGACATAAAAGCTGAAGAGTATGCTTCTTATACACTTCCATCGGGTGAGTATGTTGTTTGCGGTTTTGAAGCGGAAAGCTTTGAGGAACTTATTGGTACCGCTATTTTTAAAGCTTACGCGTTCATGGAAAATTATCTGAAAAAAAAAGGCTTGACTTGCGGAGGGTTTGTCGCTGAGATGTATTACAATTCATATCCTGACACAAGCTATATGGAATTATGGCTGCCACTAGATAATTCACAAAAGATTCTGAAAACACAGAAAAAATGGGACAATACCAATGGAGCTTTTAAGCCCTCTATTGAAACAATAAAAGCTTATGTGGGCAGTATATTATTTGATTCTTTATGCACTTTTGTAGAGACGCAATATCAAGTCAAACCTGTCCTGGAATACAGTAAATGCTCTTTGCAGTATGGCTGGAATATAAAATACAAAAAGTCAGGCCGTTCCTTATGTACCTTATACCCTATGGAAGGGTACTTTATAGCCCTCATTGTCATTGGTGAACGGGAGCGGGTTGAGGCCGAAATGACACTGCCTTTATTTACAGAGTATCTGCAACAATTGTATCACGAAACAAAAATAGGAATGGGTCAGAAGTGGCTCATGATTCATGTGACGGATCAAAAGATTCTAGAGGATGTCAAGCAATGTATCGCCATTCGTAGAGGTAGGAGGTAATAAGTATGGCAATTATATCAAAAATAAGTTTGATTGAACAACCAAAGCAGCATGTATTATCGCTTCGTACTGTTGCCCATTTTAATGACTTTCCAAAAACGGCAGAACAAGCATTTAGTGAAATTATGGATTTTGTAGAGCGCAATGACTTACTGCTCTCAGGAGGCCCTTTTGTATGTTACCATAATACTGATTTAGAAAATCTTGATATAGAAATGGGCTTTACTTTAGCGAATCCCACCCCGGGTAACGGAGTCATCGCAGGGTATACGATTCCTGTTCAAAAAGGCGTATCAGGTATTTTCTTAGGCGCTTATGAAGATACGGACCCACTCATGATTGAAATCATGCAGTGGATCGTTGAACATGGGTATGAACAACAGGGTAAGATCTATAATTATTATCTGAATGATGATGAACGGGACGCGGGTGAGTTACTTACGCAGATTATTGTAACGATTAAATAAATCTAGTACTTTCAACCTCATAATGGTCACCACCCAGTTTTCTTAAGAGTTCTTCAGCCATTTGGCTTCGTGCAGAATTGTGAACACATATAAAGAGTACTTTTATTTTTGAAAAAATTGCCTTCTACATACAGGCGATTTTTTTTGTTATAATAAATCGTTTAATTTAATTTTAACGGAACTGAATAAAAAATCATGTGAGATTTGATGTTAAATTTACGTAAAATTATGGATTTAATGGAATATATATCAGAGAAATAATAAAAAGTATCTGTAGTAAAAAACATGTGTTAAAATAAAATTAATTCTGTTTTAATAAATCTAAATGAGGTTGTTTTATATATGAAAATGAAAACCAAGATTTTATTAACAATTTTACCAATACTTATTATTGGTATTATATCTACGAATATAGCGTTTGGAATGTTCTTCCAAAATTTCATTCTTCAAAGTGAGGAGGATAAAATTCGGGTGTCAGCAGATTACATTTACACTTTCTTAGAGGAAAAGTTGACTGCTTATTTAGGGACAGTTAATGATTGGTCTCATTGGGATGACACTTACTTTTTTGTGGAAAACTCAAATGAAAACTATGTAGATTTGAACTTGACAGAGAGTTCCTTGGATTCTATTAATATTAGCTTTATTGTGATCTTAAACAGTGATGATAAGATTATGCATCAGTCGTATTATAGTTTTGAAGAAGAAAAAATCACGGACTTCCCTCTGGATTTAATAAAACATTTCGAAAAAGTGCTGAAATTTTCGAAATCGGCGGAAGATGTTACCGGAGTTATTAGTATAGGTGATAGTTATTATATCGTTGCTTCTAGTCTTATAACGGATTCTTTAGAAAAAGAAAGTGCCAATGGTAAATTAATAATTGGAAGAGAAATCGATCGTAATATGATTACTCAAATTGAAAAAGCTTCAGGGATTGTTATAAGTGATATGAACGTTATCAGCGAGACAAAACAAACATATGAAAGTGATAGACCCAATATTGTTGAGATTAATTACGATGAATATGATGACAATATAATAAATATCAAAGCCATGATCCCAAATAAATATGATCTTAATGCCTCAACTATATTTTCAATTATCATGACAAGAGATTTATATTTAAGAGGTATGAAACAGGCCTTTGATTTTTCGGTTATAAATACAACAGTAAGTCTGATTATTTCATTTATTATATTTTTACTTCTGGGTAAATTTATTACACAGCCTTTTACGGAGCTTATGAATGACGTTCTAAAAATTGATTTGACAAAATCTGGCATACACGCTATTCCAGAAAGTGGAAAAGATGAGTTTTCATTTTTGCGTAAGTCAATTAATGTATTAATGAATAAAGTTGTAAACGGTCAAAATGAACTCACAGAAAGTAAAGAAGAATTTCACACTACTTTGATATCGATTGGGGAGGGTATTATAAGAGTCGATAATAACAGTAAAATTAAGTTCATGAACCCGGTCGCAGAGAAAATGACGGGATGGTCATTAAATGAGTCTCAAAATGAGGATTTGGATGCTGTGTTAATAATTAGGGAAGAAGTTGGAGAAGAATTGCTTGGAAATTTAGCGGAAATGGTATTTGAAAGCGAAAATACAGTTAAAATATCAAACAATAATAGGGTTATTGCAAAAAACGGTGATACAGTGGATGTTGAAATTACTGCAGCACCAATAAAGAATTTAAATGGCGCTATGATGGGATGCGTACTCGCAATTAATGATATTACCGAGAACAGAAAAAAACAAAAACATATCGAGTATTTGAGTTATAGAGATATCCTTACTGGTGTGTATAATCGCAGTTTTTATGAGAAGAAGTTGAAAGAATTCGAAGAAAAAGAAGACGCCTCTGTTAGCATGATTATCATTGATGTGAATGGATTAAAGCTAACAAATGATGCTTTTGGTCACGAGACGGGGGATCGTTTATTAATCAAAGTGGCTGAAGGCATTGAAAGAAGTATTCGAGATCAGGACATGGTCTGTAGAATTGGTGGAGATGAATTTGTTATTTTTCTCCCGAGGGCAAATTCTGAAGAAGTAATAAGTATTATTACGCGTTTGCATGCAGCAATAGAAAAGGAAAAAATTGAAAATATACCCATATCTGTATCCAGTGGTTGGGCGACTAAGCAACATAAAAATGAAATAATGGAGTCTGTTTTTAAGCTTGCAGAAGACATGATGTACCACAATAAGTCTTCAGATAATAAAAGTCAGCGCCATCAGACAATTCAGATTATTATGAAGACATTATTTGAAAAGAACCCAAGAGAAGAAGCCCATTCCAAGCGCGTCTCCGATCTTTGTTTAAGGATTGGAGAACAGATGGAGATGGACCCATCCAAGATTAAGAACTTGCAGACAGCCGGATTGCTTCACGATATTGGGAAAATAGGTATTGGTAATGATTATTTAGATAAAGCAGGGCCTTTAAGCGAAATAGAATGGTTAGAAATCAGAAAACATCCTCAGATTAGCCACAATATCTTAAGCTCAGTCAATGACTATGGACCACTAGCGGATATTGTATTATCACACCATGAAAGATGGGACGGAAAAGGATATCCAAATGGGCTGGCAGGTGAAGAAATACCTTTGGAATCTCGAATTATAGCTTTAGCCGATGCTTATGACGCCATGATTAGCGACAGACCTTACCGAATGGGAATGAAAGAGGAAGAAGCGCTTGTGATCATAGCAAATGAAGCAGGTATGCAGTTTGATCCTAAAGTTGTCGATATTTTTCTTAAAAAAGTAATGTACAGTAACGACACCGACTTAGAGTAGGCCACGACATAAGTCTTCATATTTAATATGGCTTTTTTTGAGAGAAATAGGAAAAAAATATAGTAATATTGATAAGTAGTAAAGCTTTGTTGAGGATGTTTTTTAATGATGCATCAGTCATATGCCCTGTTCATAAAGTATAAAAGATATAAATCGGTTGAAACCATTGTTTTAGTATGTTATAATAATCGAACATCAGTTGGGAATGCTTATTATAGATTGGTTAAACATCCATTAAATAATAAGTTTTGAGAGGTTGTTCATGACAAAAGGACAAATTGAGTCGAAGATAAGCGAAGCGATAAGTAAGTTTGAAATTGAGCAAATGGGGCGCGGACCAGAGAAGATACGGACCATAATTTTCCAGGATTTGATTATAGTTAGATTGAAGGGTTTTTTAAGCCCATCAGAAAAAAATTTAGCGCAAAAAGTAGAAGGTATTGAGCTTATAAAAAAAGTAAGAACGGCCCTTTTTGAAAATGCTCGATTAGGTTTAGAAGAAGCTATTAAGTCGGTAATTGATGTAAATATCATTAGTACGCATTCAGATGTGAGCACTAAAACAGGTGAAAAGATTATTGCAGTGGTTGTAGATAGTAATCTTGAAGAAATCATAAATGAATAGATTTGGAAGACTTATTGAAGGGTTTTAAACCAGTCAAACAGTTAGCCAATAACAATTTCTTTCACAGAAGTTGTTATTGGTTTTTTTATTTATTGCATATTAATTGTTGAGGAATTAGGAATTAGGAGCCATTTAAGATGTTCAAAGCTTTAAGTTTTAAGTAAAGAAGATAAGAATTAAATATGGGTTAACGAAAGGAGTCATGAAGATGATTAAAACACCTACGAGTATGGCGACACAGCATCCGGATAATGCAGATCGATATATTGCAATACAAAATGAACCGGAAGAAGCAATACATGCACTAACTTCAATAGAATTTGGAGGGTTAGGTATTGAAGAAATAATGGTTGATTTTGAAGGTAAACTTACACCCTATCACCAGACGTCACAAATCGCCATAGGGTTGATTAATAAAGGCATTATTCCGGGAGAAAATGTACGTATTACACCAAGAATACCTAATGCAAAGAAAGAACCTATTTTTAGACAGTTAATGAGTATTATGTCACTGGTTGAGACCAATATATTGGCCTATAAAATGATGGGTAAGCAAGCAATTTTTGAAACCATAGTGCCCATGATTGAGAATGGACATGAGTTGATTCAGTTGCAAGAACGGATAAATTCAGTTATAGAATTAGGTAATAAAAATTATGACATTCAGTTTCCGTTAGATTGTATCAAAATAATTCCCCTAGTTGAAAGTGTTCCAGCATTGGTGCGTGTTGACGAAATAATGGACGAGTACCATCAGAACCTATTAAAAAAAGGGATTAAGCTTACTGAAATAAGAATCATGTTTGCAAAATCGGATTCAGCGATGTCCTATGGTCTGATTTCTTCTGTTCTGTCAGTTTTAATTGCTATTGACAAGTCTTATAAGTGGTCAAAAAAGAATAATGTAGAAGTGTTACCAATACTCGGATGTGGATCGTTGCCCTTTAGGGGGCATTTGACAGAAGCAAATTTAGAGAACTTGTTAAAAAACTATGCTGGTATTGCGACATTTACAATACAATCGGGACTACGATATGATCATAGTGAGTCGAGCGCAAAGAGCGTAGTAGAAAAGCTTAAAAATAATAAGTATAGAGAAAGAACTAAATCTTATAAAACGACGGATCTAGAGCTCATGCAAGAATTTATCGGCATAGGTACCAAATATTATATGGAAACGTTTTTAAAGGTAATTAATAGCATCGAATGGATTGGTAAGTTTATTCCTAAAAATCGAGACCGACTTTCTAGTACTAAGACGGGACTTGAATATATTAGAGAAATTGCGTGCTTAAAGGAAGTAGCAGATTTGGTTCGCGATGAAGCACTTAAAAAAGAGCTTTTAGCTATAAACACAGATGTATCTTGTTCGGTACCTAGAGCGATTTCCTATACTGCGGCCATGTATACGCTAGGATTGCCGCCGGAATTCATTGGGACAGGAAGATGCCTGAATGAAATTCAAACAAAATATGGAAAAGAAGGCATAAATAAACTGCTTGAATTTTATCCTCAACTCCTAGATGACCTTAAATTTGCTTCAAAATTTGTAAATACAAAAGTTTCCAAAGGTATTATTAACGAAGAATCTAGACAAGAATATATGGAAGATATTGATTTGGTTTGTAAATTGCTTAATTTGCAATCAGAGTTTGATGAAGCAAACGAGGATGAGTTCTATCATACGCTTCTTAAATCCATTAGACCAATTCTATTGCACCTTACAGGTAAACAAGATGACTTAATTAGTGATAGTGAAGAAGAAATCAAAATTCTAAATGAATGGATTGTTAAAATGGGTAAAATCAGAGGCAGTTTAGGTTGATAATATGAACGATAAAATAATTCTGGGATTAGAAGAAAGAATTAATGAATTGGAAAAGGAAAACAATGAGCTTATTAGACTAGCTGAGACATATTCTAACCTAAAGGGGCCGTCGGAAAATAGCCCTTATCGAAAATAGTATGGCGCTGTGTGTCATACTATTTTTTTGCAAAGAAAAAGATGGCAAAAAAGAACCATCTT
>PGZS01000199.1 GCA_002841435.1 Firmicutes bacterium HGW-Firmicutes-3
ACCTCACCCACCAGCAGATAAAAACATCATCCTATAGGCATTCACTTGGAATTTAATGATATCTTCATTTCCCTTAAATATGATATGGTTTCTTGGTAGGGATAGAATGCCGTGTATCTGGTCTTCTTGTGGAATCAGCCGTATATGCCAATGCTCGCCATAATAGTCGTTGTCTTTGTGAGAGGATGCGATGCTGAGAAAATAGTCCCGTAAGTAATGAAGGTGAATGCCACTTATAATTTGGATCATTTGTTCCATAACAAATGGTCCTTTTTGTATTTCATGGTGTATTGTTTTGGTGTCAGTCCGAGATGATGCTTGAAGAGTTTAATGAAATAGGAAATACTTTCAAAGCCAAGATCATAGCTGACTTCGGAGACGTTTTTGTGAAGCAACAATTCTTTTGCCTTATTGACTTTTAGTAGGTTGTGATAAGCCTTGGGTGTTAGCCCCGTTGCTTTTTTAAAAAGGGGTATCAAGTTAGAGGGGGACATATTCAGTTCATAGGCAATCTCGCCTACCGTCATATCTGAACCTGAGAGATGGTCTTTGAGGCATTGAACAGCATAGGCCACAGGCTCTTCTTTTTTTCTGGCATGAAGTGGCAGCTTATAGTTTTTAATAAGTGTATAGACCATTTCCTGGGAAACCAGATCAATAAGGAATTCTTTGTTTGGATCTTGACTCATACTATATGCATTGATTCTCTCAATTTGTGATTTAATTTCAGTCATCAATTGATTTCTCATGACGGGTTTGTCCGCTGTTGTCACTTCATACTCAAATTGATGCTCGATGCGTCTGATCATGTCATCCAACAACTTATCGTTAATCTCATAGACAATGGCTTTCGTATCTTCTTTCATCTCCATTTTGACGCTGGAATTTGGGGGCAATAATATAAAATCAGAGGTGGAATAAGTGAACTCATTACCATCATTGATTTTAACATGTTTGGATCCTTCAACTATGGTACAGAGCCGTGTATATTGGTAGGATTTGTAAGTGGCTTTGTAATCCTTTGCAAGATCATAATATAGGATTTTGATGTAATCCGTCTCTATGCCATCGTTCTTCTCAAAATAGCGATCAAAAGTTTGAATCATCCGTCGGCCTCCTAAGTCACAAAGCGTTCTGCCTATTATTATCATAATAGCATAGCCATAGCATATTTTCAACGGATGAGACTTCTAAGACAACTTTCTCAGAAAAATTTTATAATTATGCGCTATTTTTTCTTAATAATCCGATAGTTTTTTAGACAGAATTACTATATAATTAATAGATAGTTAAGGTGTCAAAACTATATAGTTGAACTTTCGCATACACTTGAATGTGAATTTAGTGAAACTTAGTTTTGACCCTTTAACCATAGATGTGATGTTGAAAACAGAAGGGATCGTATGAAAAAAAAAATCATCGGAATCATAATCATATTGGCTTTGGTTTTATCGGCATGGGTATTTATGAATATGAATAAAGAACCTGAGTTTATATTACTATCAACCACAACAAGCACACAAGACAGTGGGTTACTGGATTATATTTTACCTGATTTCACTAGGCAAACCGGCATTGAAGTGAAAGTCGTGGCGGTTGGTACAGGAAAAGCCCTTCAAATGGGACGTGATGGTGAGGCAGACGTCTTACTTGTCCATGCAAAAGCCAGTGAAGTGGCGTTTGTAGAAGAGGGTCATGGTGTAAAACGTTTTGATGTGATGTACAATGATTTTATACTGGTTGGACCCAAACCACTAGAATATAGTAGCATAAGCGAAATACTAGAGGGTATCAGAAACAATGACGAGAAATTTGTCTCAAGGGGTGACGATTCAGGCACCCATAAAAAAGAATTAAACCTATGGGCAGCAGCAGATATTGAACCTGAAGGGGATTGGTATATCTCGGCAGGAAAAGGTATGGGTGATGTGCTCCAGATAGCAAACGAACTTCGTGCTTTTACATTAACAGATAGAGCCACTTATCTCTTTATGAAGAACACATTAGAACTGGAGATTGTTTTTGAAGCCGATGCCCTTCTATTAAATGAGTACGGTGTTATTGCAGTGAATCCGGCTAAAAACAATCAGATTAACAATAGTGGTGCCAATGCATTAATAGAGTGGCTTTTATCTGAAAAGACACAAGAATTAATCGGTGAATTTGGTCAGGACTTATACGGTCAGCCCTTATTTTTCCCGAATGTAAAATAATGAAGGAGCTTTTCGATGGCGCTATTAATTGAAGGATTAAAGGAAGCACTATTATTGTTGTTTCGATTCGATAGAGAAGTCTATGGGATTATTGGATTATCCATCGGGCTTTCTTTTACTTCCACAATATTCTCGGCGATCATAGGGATTCCCTTGGGCTTGTATCTTGGAATTAAGCCCTTCAGGTTCAAGAAGACCTTTACCCGAACCATCTATACCATGATGAGTTTACCACCGGTGGTAATCGGTCTCTTGGTGGCGTTGTTCCTCTCAAGGAGTGGTCCTCTCGGATCATTGGGTCTTATTTTTACACCGACAGCGATGGTGATTGCTCAGATGATTCTCATTACCCCTATTATATTAGGTATTGTTTACAACGATGCAAAGCAACAAGGTCCGGCCATAAAGCAGATTGGCATGACACTGGGCGCTGGCAGATTGCAGACGCTGAAGTTGCTTATAACCGAGATGCGTATTACACTTTTGATTGCTTTAGTGACAGGATTTGGAAGAGCCACCTCTGAAGTGGGCGCCGTTATGATTGTAGGCGGTAACATCAAAGGTCATACAAGGGTCATGACCACATACATCGCCATGAACAGCTCTATGGGTAACTATGCTGTGGCTATTTCCATGGGGATTGTACTTCTACTGGTTTCCTTTATGGTCAACACCATACTTTATCATTATGTAGCGGGAGAATGATATGAATATTCAGGTGACGAACCTTATAAAAAAATATCAAGACAAAACCGTTGTAGATATGAACAGCATTGAGTTTCTAAGCGGTAACATATACGGTGTCACAGGGGACAATGGTGCGGGCAAAACCACGCTACTAAAAATCCTAGCCGGGCTTGAAAGTCACGACTTGGGCAGGATTGTCTACAACGACCAACCTCTTGGACCAAGCCTGATGAAAAAAATCACTTATCTAAGCCAAACGCCTTATCTTATGAGAAGCAGCGTCTACGAGAACATTATCTATCCGCTGAAAATTAGAAATGTGGACACTAAAATCATAGAAAAGAAAGCCTTTGAAATCATGGAAGAGCTCCAAGTGACAGAACTGAGAGACCAATTGGCCACCCAGCTATCTGGCGGAGAATCTCAGAAAGTAGCCCTTGCAAGGGCGTTGGTATTTGATCCTGAAGTGTTGTTGTTGGATGAACCGACAGCCAGTATTGATCCGGCTACCATCGAGATACTTGAGGAAGCTATCATAAAAAGGAACAAGCTTCAGGATATGACCATAATCATGATTTCCCATAACATGGACCAAGTGAAGCGTATGTGTGACGAGGTTGTATATATGAGAAAAGGTAAAAGAATATGGATATAAAATCAGGTATAAAATCATAAGAATACATAAAAGGAAGGACCTCACTGTGAATATTTTTAATATGAAATCACTCCATGATGCAAAGGCCATCGTACTTTCAAAAGACAATACCATAGAACTTAAAAGCGAAAGCGTCCATTTGCTAAATAGCCATGGCCGCATTGTGAGTGAAACT
>PGZS01000200.1 GCA_002841435.1 Firmicutes bacterium HGW-Firmicutes-3
TATATGAATGAATTGGTATTAATCAAAGGCAATCGTTTTGGACTGAATTTTATAATGGATCAAGATGCTGATTTTGAAGCCCTCCTAACGGCTACAAAAATAAAATTAACTGAAGGAAAAAAATTTTTTGGCAACGCCAAAGTCTCTATTGGATTTGAAGGGCGTAGTCTTAGTGATACTCAACAACAATCTGTCATACAAATGATTCATGAGTTAACAGATATGGAAGTTTTTTGTATTGTGGATGAAAAGATGCCCATTGTTACACCGGAAAGTGTACTAGCAATGGCTAACTTAACAAGCGGGAATAAACCTGTGCATCATTTCCCAAAAGAGATGGCTGTCTTTCATCAAGGTACACTAAGGTCAGGACAGGAACTGAATATGGATACGGGTATTGTCATATTAGGTGATATTAATCCAGGTGCTAAAGTAACTTCTAAGGGTAATATTGTGGTTCTTGGTAGTCTTAAGGGATACGCTCATGCCGGATGCGACGGTGAGAGGCAAGCATGTGTCATTGCCTTAAACATGCAACCAACTCAAATTCGGATTGGGGATATAATAGCACGATCTCCTGATAAATTCGAAAAAAGTAGAACAGTCGCGCAAGTGGCTTTTATCGAAGATGAACGTATCGTTATTGACCATATTGAAGGTAACATTCATAAAGATTTCAAAATCTTAAACTAAAATGCAAAGGGGATCAAATTCGTGAGCGAATGTATTGTAATTACCAGTGGAAAAGGTGGGGTTGGTAAGACCACCACAAGTGCAAATATCGGTATTGGTTTGGCTATGTTAGGAAAAAAAGTAATCTTAATAGATGCAGATATCGGACTAAGAAATCTAGATGTCGTTTTGGGTCTAGAAAATCGTATTGTTTACAATCTGGTTGATGTGGTAGAGGGCAATTGTCGTTTAAAGCAAGCATTAATCAAGGACAAAAAATTCCCGGAACTGTTTTTATTGCCGGCTGCACAAACCCGAGATAAGGATGCTGTATCCCCGGAACAAATGAAAGAGCTCTGTGAAAATCTCAAAGAAGATTTTGACTATGTTATCATTGACTGTCCGGCAGGAATTGAACAAGGCTTTAAAAATGCAATTGCTGGTGCTGACAGAGCCATAATCGTAACAACACCTGAGATTTCTGCTATTAGAGATGCAGATAGAATTATCGGCTTGCTTGAAGCCAATGAAATGAAAGACCATCGTCTTATCGTAAACCGTTTAAGAACAGATATGATAAAACGTGGGGATATGATGTCTGTTGAAGATGTTATTGATATTCTTGCTATCGATTTAATTGGCGCCATACCAGATGATGAAAATATTGTCATCTCAACCAATAATGGTGAACCGATTGTTTTTAATCAAGATGTATTGTCTGGTAAAGCTTATTTAAATATTTGTAAACGGGTTATGGGAGAAGATGTACCTTATCTAGACCTTGATGTCAATGTTGGGTTTTTCAAGAAATTGAGAAATATAATGGGTATAAATAATTAGAGAGGAGCCTTATAATGGGATTTTTCAGTAAAAAGAAACAATCAAGCAGTGTCGCAAAAGATCGTTTGAAATTGGTTCTTATCCACGACAGGGCCAACTGTAACACCGAATTACTTGAAATGATGAAACAAGAAATTATTGATGTCATAAGTCGCTATATGGAAATAGACGAGAAAGGCTTGGAAATTAATCTGGGAACGACAACATCAGAATATGAAAACGGGATTGTACCGGCACTATATGCCAACATTCCAATCCGTAATATGCGTATTCCAGGTAAGAGAACCTAACTATGTTTAAGCACTATGACTTTAAGCGTTTTGACTTCGTATTGGTATTACTCGTGGCCATACTTGGCATAATTGGTATAGTCGCCATCGGAAGTGCAACACGAGTTTATAGCCCTGATGGGACCAGTGAAATTGTAAATAAACAAATGATTGGCTATATTTTAGGTTTTTGTATCCTTTTGTTTTTTGCGTTTTTTGATTATCATTGGTTAGGAAAATTAGCTATTCCCATTTATATATTCACTATTCTTTTATTGGCTTTGGTACTGGTTGCAGGATCATCTGCGAATAATGCAGTGAGATGGATTGACATAGGCCCATTTAGGTTACAACCCAGCGAATTTGCAAAGATATTCTTAGTATTGGTTCTGGCTAAGTATTTTGACAAGCTCGAATCTAAAATCAATCAGTGGTATATTATTTTAGGTTCTATATTGATAACAGTTGTGCCAACGCTTTTAATCATAAGGCAACCAGATCTTTCTACGGGTATGATAATGTTCTTAATACTGGCCTTCATAATCTATGTTTCAGGTATTAGCTATCTATATGTAGTCGGAGCAAGTGCGGTGCTCATACCATCGGCTCTAATTGGCCTCTGGTATATTCAAAAGCCGGAGCAAACTTTATTAAAAGAATATCAAGTGAATCGAATCATATCTTTAGTAAACCCTGACAGTGTGGACCCATCCTTACTCATGCAGACCAATAATTCTATTCAGGCCATTGGTTCAGGGCGTATATTTGGTAAAGGATTGTATTTAGGTAAAGTTAATCAATATGATTATTTGCCTGAACCTCAAACGGACTTTATTTTTTCCATAATTGGTGAGGAATTTGGTTTTTTTGGATGTTCAATTGTCATTCTCTTATTGTTTATTCTCATACTAAAATGTTTGTGGATAGCCAAAGATACTACCGATTTATTCGGCAAATTGATCATTACCGGTATAGTAGCAATCATAACGTATCAGTCCTTCGTTAATATAGGTGTGACAATCGGGATTGTACCAAACACGGGCATACCCTTACCATTTATAAGTGCAGGACTAAGCTCTTTAATGTCCAATATGATTGGCATGGGTATTATACTCAATATAGGCATGCAAAGGAAATCAACACAGAAATAAGCATCTTATTATTCCATTCATAATCAAAGGGGGTCTATTCATGAACATAGGTTTAATCGCTCACGACAACAAAAAAAAACTCATGCAAAATCTTTGCATAGCTTATAAAAACATTCTATCTAAACATGATATATTTGCCACCGGTACTACCGGTAGGCTTGTTGAAGAGGTGACCAATCTTTCTATACAGAAGTACCTGGCAGGACATTTGGGTGGACAGCAGCAGCTTGGGTCTCAAATTGCTCATAATCAGATAGATATGGTTATCTTTTTAAGAGATCCGTTATCCCAGATGCAGCATGAGCCGGATCCTTCAAGTGTTATTCGGTTGTGTGATATCCATAACATTCCTATTGCAACCAATCTAGCAACAGCAGAACTCTTGATTAAATCGTTAGAACGTGGCGACTTGGAGTGGAGAAACGCTATTAATTAAATGGTCCTTTTCCTGAGAATTAAAAAGAGGTCAATCATGATTGACCTCTTTGCTTGTTAATATCTATTATATAATCAGTTACCAAAATCTACTTGTATTAAGCCTTAATTAAGAATTCTTCTAAGAATTCGGGTAGATTACAAGCATCGCAGGTTAAACTAAATACAAATCTAACGTCAAATTTATCAGATACCGCTTTTAATTTTTTTATTAAAGCGTCAGTTTTTGAAACATCATCGATGTGCGCTTGACGGAGAAGCCCATCAGCATAAACCTCAGTGATATCACTATCTTCTGATAAAATACCACACATGAATCCAAAAAATTCCTTATAATCA
>PGZS01000201.1 GCA_002841435.1 Firmicutes bacterium HGW-Firmicutes-3
ACCGGATGAATGCCTTGCTTCATTCTTTTCACCTCTTTCGCCCGTGCTAATATTATATGACCGACATAATATATCGAGCAATATTTTCGATTGAGAATTAATTTTTCTCAAAACAGCTCTTAAATTATAACATAATTTATTTAATATATCAATCCTTTTAATAGTTTGATAGAATGTTTTTTGATAGTTTATGTATGTACTCAGCATTAGATTTAGTATCCATAAACACTTTCAGCATGGAGTCAATAACGTCTTCCGATCTCATATTCGCACTGACTTTTCTTAATTTATTCACAGCTTCAAGTTCTTCTTCCGTATAGAGCAAATCGTCTTTACGGGTACTGGATTTGGATAAGTCTATTGCCGGGAATATGCGGCGTTCAGAAAGCTTGCGGTCCAGGACGACTTCCATATTTCCGGTACCTTTGAACTCTTCAAAAATAACCTCATCCATTTTACTTCCCGTTTCAATAAGCGCTGTCGCCAATATGGTTAAGCTTCCGCCTTCTTCAATGTTCCTGGCTGCTCCAAAAAATTTCTTCGGCATATGTAATGCAGCCGGATCAAGACCACCTGATAAAGTTCTACCGCTTGGTGGAATAATCAGATTATAGGCTCTTGCTAATCTTGTAATGCTGTCTAAAAGAATAACCAAATCTTTCTTTTGTTCCACCAATCGTTTAGCTCTTGAAAGTACCATTTCCGAAACTCTTTTATGGTGTTCAGGCAGTTCGTCAAAGGTTGAATAAATCACTTCTACATTCTTACCCTTGATTGAACGTTTAATATCTGTCACTTCTTCAGGCCGTTCATCTATTAATAATACAATGAGATATACATCCGGGTGGTTTTGAGTAATTGCATTTGCCACTTTTTTAAGTAGTGTTGTTTTACCTGCCTTAGGCGGTGCAACTATCATACCCCTTTGACCTTTACCTACAGGTGCAATAAAATCAATCAAACGTGTAGCCAGTTCACTGGACTCTGTTTCAAGATGCAGACGTTCATTAGGAAATATTGGTGTTAGACTTTCAAAATTCGGTCGTTTAGCTGCAACTGAAGGTAGATCATCATTAACGGATTGAACATACAGTAAAGCTCTAAATTTTTCATTTTCCTTAGCAACTCTTATGTTCCCTCTTAACATATCACCTGTTTTAAGATTGAAACGTCTTACTTGAGAAGGTGAAACATAGACATCATCCTCACCAGGCATATAGTTATCTGAACGAATAAAACCAAAGCCATCCGGTAATACTTCTAAAATACCGAAAGCAATTTGGCCACTGTCTAATCCATTGGGATCTTGTGGTACCTCTATTGTTTTCTCTTCAGTTGTTTCCAAGTTTTCTTTGGGTACATCTTCTTGATACTCAGATGGATTTGAAATCTTTGACTCAGATTTTAAAGGTTTACTTTTTATTTTTGCTACTTTTTTAGCTTTTACTTCTTTTTTCTTCTCAACTTCTATTTCATCTGATTTCTTTTCTTGATCTTTTTGGGCTTTAGCGTCTTCTTTGATTTGAATTTCAGTCAAAAGCATAACCAATTCAGCTTTTTTAAAAGATGTTACACTTCTCAAACCGATTTCTTTCGCCTTAGCACGCAATTGAACCAATGTCATTTTTGAATAATCAACGGTCAAAACAGGCCTCCTAATAATATGTAATTTTATAAATGGATTGTAAGTCAAAGTGAATATATATCAGAATAGAATTATTACCATAAATCAATGCATTAATTATACCACGATTCTCTTAGATATTGCAAGAAGAGTAACTTCACCCATTATATACCATTTGATTCAAATATACAGAAGTCGGTCTTTTACATTTTACTTACTTATAATAGTATGATGGCAGAAATGGCAAAGAAAATGATTAAAGTTAAAGCATCCGTTATCGTTGTAATCAGGGGATTGGCCATTGTAGCTGGGTCTAGCTTAAGCTTTTTAGCTAATATCGGTAACATACCACCTACGGTTGTTGCTGTCACAGAGGTTCCAATTAAAGTCAGACCTACGATAGAAGCCAATTTCAAATCCTGTCTAAGTAAAAGTATTCTTGTAAAGTTCAAACCACCTAAAGTGCCACCTATAAAAAGACCCACCTTGATTTCCTTCCATATGACTGCAAGAAAATCTTTTAAATCTATTTCTCCTAAGGTAATTCCACGAATGACGAGTGTGGATGATTGCGCACCTGCATTACCACCTGTTGACATTAACATAGGGATAACACCAAACAATATTGCAAATTGTGCTGTTAAATATGTGTTCTTATTCGATATATATTCAGTTATCGTGGCTGAAAACATGAGAATGACTAACCACATTAATCGCCTTTTTGCCAAGTCAAAAGATGTCATACTCATGTATTCCATGTCGGATGGCTCTATCGCCGCCATTTTTTGAAAGTCTTCAGTTGTTTCCTCTTCAATAACGTCTACGACGTCATCAATAGTTATGATACCAACCAACCTATTTTCATGATCAACAACCGGTAAAGATAAGAAATCGTACTTTTTAAAAATATTGGCAATTACCTCTTGATCATCTGTTGTGGTTACGGAAATTACCTCTGTTTCCATAATTTCTCCAACCAAATGCTCTTGTGGGCTTAGTACCAATTCTTTCAAGGTAACAATGCCTTCCAACCGTCTTGTGCTGTCTGTTACAAAACAGGTGTAAATCGTTTCTTTCGTAATACCAATGCGACGAATGCGACTCATCGCATTTTCAACCGTCATATCCGCTCTTAGATCAACAAATTCTATTGTCATAAGGCTTCCTGCTGAAGCCTCTTTATAATTTAGAAATTGGTTGATGAGTTTGCGTTCTTTGTCTGAGGCATCACGCAATATCATTTTTACAACATTTGCCGGCATTTCTTCTAATAAGTCAATCTTATCATCAAAATTTAGTTCATTAATAATGTACGCCAATTCTTTTTCGCTAATAAGCATGGATATTTCAGACTGTGTTTCAATATCAAGAAAAGCAAAGACATCTGCCGCGATTTCTTTCGGTAATAATCTATATACAATAAGCGCATCTCTATCCTCAAGCTCTTCAATTAGTTCTGCGATATCGGCTTCTTGCAAATCCATCAATCGAGCTCTTATTTGCTTATACGCCTTTTCATTAACAAGTTCAATGAGTTCATTGATATCCAATATAACCCCTCCTATATAAAGTCATTTCTTAGTTGATCCATTATGGTATGTATATTTTTCATTATCATTCTATACCGATCCGGGTATCCGTCCATACTATCAACACCTTTCTTTATATAATATATGGGGCAAAAACAACCACTATTGCAAGTCTATCAAACTATGATAAAAAAGTAAACTGGCATTTATAGACAACACTTCAATTATTAATAGAATCCACGAACAAAGCGACTTTGTCGCGTTTTGCTGTAAATTGAATTGACTTCGTCACACTTGAAGACCTTGGAACTTTTATGACTAGAAGTTACTTTTATTCTTGCGCATCAAGATTTTCTCCGCTAGGAGAACTATCTACGCCTAAATCATTTTTTATATTTATGGGAAAGTGCTACTTTCTCATAAATATAAAAAAAGCCCGCCAACCGCAAGCAGTCAACAAGCCCTCTCAATGAAGTTAGCGTGCGCAGAAGGATTTGAACCCTCGGCCTTCTGGTCCGTAGCCAGACGCTCTATCCAGCTGAGCTAT
>PGZS01000202.1 GCA_002841435.1 Firmicutes bacterium HGW-Firmicutes-3
CGCTTGACGGAGAAGCCCATCAGCATAAACCTCAGTGATATCACTATCTTCTGATAAAATACCACACATGAATCCAAAAAATTCCTTATAATCAGCAATCGGATAGTCTGATATATTAATATATCGAATTTCGTGTCTTAAATCGTAAATGTGACTTGAATCCAAATCAATATAGACAATGTGTCCCTTAGTAGTTTTAAGAGCATTATTGGCCATATCGATTAATGCCTTTGTTTTACCTTCACCTGTGTCTCCTGCAACTAATCGTATCATAGCAATCTCCTCCTTGACATTAAAATGAATCCTCGTTGCTAACAGACTTATGTCTGAGAGCTATAATATAGTATTCTATGTTTATAAGAGCTTTCCTTTTTTTAATTCAAAATTTATAAAAAAAGTTTGAATTATATTTATATTTTGTACATATCATACAACGAAAGAAGAAGTGATAATGAGTATCTACAACATCTATAGTCAATACTTAAAAAATGAATATGGTACAAAGGTCTATAAGTTGCCTATTAATTTACCCATAACATGTCCAAATAGGGATGGTACATTAGGAAACCAAGGTTGTTATTTTTGTAGTGACAAAGGTGCCGGTTTTGAGTCCTTACCCTCCACCCAATCCGTTGCAACCCAATTAAGATTGAATATGGATTATATTGGAAAAAGGTATGGCGCTAAGCAATTTATAGCTTATTTTCAAAACTATACCAATACTTACATGTCATATGACGTTTTTGATGCATATGTACGTTCTGCCTGTATAGATAATGTTGTAGAAATCGATATTGCTACAAGACCGGATTGTATACACCCTGAACATCTTGAAATACTGAAGAATATCAGTGATACCTATCATGTAAAAATCGTCATCGAACTTGGACTTCAGACAACCAATGACGATACACTTGTAAGAATTAATCGTGGTCATGATGTTTTATCTTTTATTAATGCCACAAATTTGATTCATAACTATGGGTTTAAGGTATGTACCCACTTAATCATGAATCTACCATGGGATGAAGATGATGAAGTCATAAGAATGGCTTTACTATTAAATCAACTCAATGTAGAAATGGTAAAGCTTCATGCTTTGTATATTGCCAAAGACACAGTTTTTGAAGACATGTACAATCAAGGATTGTTTAAAATGGACACTATGGATAATTATATAAAGAGGGTAGTGAACTTTTTGACACATCTTAATCCGAATTGTGCTGTTCAAAGATTGGTCAGTCGTGCACCAAAAGAGGACACAGTATTTTGTAACTGGAATACAAGTTGGTGGGTTATTAAGGAAAGTATTGAAAAAAAAATGTTGAAAGAAGGATTATATCAAGGTAAAATGATATAATGTCAAGAGAATGAATAAATGAGGTGGTCACATGGCTTCTAAAAAAAATAGCAACCGCTACCTAAAACTAAAATCTGAAACATCTCAAAAAACAGAGGCAACCAAGCATTTGAACTTTGGTGTTTTTGTTTTTGTACTCATATTAGCCTATTTAGTATTTATCATGATTTCCTTTGCTATAAAGGAAAAGGTGAATTATACCATTGCAGAGCTTGGTACATTATCTCATTCAAACACTTTTACAGGTTTGGTTATAAGAAATGAAAGTGTGACTACTGCTGATTCAGCCGGAGAAATCCGTTATTTTTTAGCAGAAGGTGCTCGTGTTAGAAATACCAACACAGTTTGTGGTGTTATTTCTAACGCAGATTATGTAGCACTTCTAGATGATGAGATTTTTAAAGCAAATCAAAAGCTAGATAGTAGTGATGCGTCTTTTAAAGACAGTTATGGTTATCTTCAAAATCGCATTAAAAATTATGTTATTAACCAACATAATAAAAAATTTGACCATACTTATACAGTGAGAAAACAGCTGGAGAACGACATAAGCGATATAAGAAACACCGTTATAGTTCAACAAAGAAGTTTGGGTCTTTCAGATAGCTCTAATATTGATATGCTAGAAAAAGAACTTGGCAATAGTATTAGTATGCATAAAGCAACAAGTAGTGGTTTGGTTTCCTACCTTATAGACGGTATGGAGGACATTACTACTGAAAGCTTTGAGATCAGTGATTTAGGTCGTACTCCAAAAATTCAAGACACAGTGAGTAAAAGCAATATTTCTGTGGGACAACCTATTTTTAAAGTTGTCGATAATTACCTGTGGCATATTGTGGCAGAAATTGACCCTGAGAGTGCTAAATTACTAGAAAATATGAATTATAAAACCATTCATTTTGTTGAGAAAAATATTGAGATTGTAGCAAAAATTCATGTATTTACTGAAGATAATAAAACATATATAAAAATAGAAGCAGACCGAATGTTAAATGAGTTTTTAAATGAGCGATTCGTTGACTTTAGAATTATCCATGAAAATCATCAAGGTATAAAAATACCCGAATCCGCAATTGTCAGAAAGACTTTTGCAGTCATACCAGCTCAATACTTCGGATATTTAAGTAGCCAATATGGTGTTTATAAAAAGGTGGTGTCGGAAGAAGCACCTGGTGACAGCACCATTGATTTTACATCAACAAGACTATTTTTAAAAGTGGATGATTTCGTTTATGTGCCTATTTCCGACTCGATTCAAATCGGTGATGTGTTATCTTTTACAGATTCGGACTCTATGGTAACGACAGAGTTTATCATAGAAAAGACAGAAGATTTGGATGGTGTTTATGTTGTTAATAAAGGTTTTGCCGATTTCAAATTCATAGATACGACTTATAAAGAAGTTGACTACCGTATCGTTGCGCCATATACACCCTATGGCGTAAGGATATATGACCGAATAGCTACAGAAGGTATAACGACAACCGAATACCAAACCATCAACTAAGGGGGCCATTATGATCCAAGAGAATCTAAGTAGCATTAAGAAGCAAATCGCAGAAACCTGCCTAAAAATGGCTGTAGATCCAAAAAGCATTGTCTTGGTTAATGTATCAAAGACAAAACCGCTTAATGTATTAGAAGAAGGTTATGAAGCCGGTATGCGTATTTTTGGTGAGAATAAAGTTCAGGAAATTTGTGATAAATACGAACAGTTTAAAAAAGATGATATACAATGGCACATGATTGGACACTTGCAACGTAACAAAGTTAAATATATTGTTGATAAGGTGGATCTCATTCATTCCGTAGATTCTTATCGCCTAGCTGAAACGATATCCAAAGAAGCAAAAAAGAAAAATGTTCTCGCCCATATACTTATACAAGTTAATGTAGCAGAAGAAGATAGTAAATATGGTTTGGAAACGGCGGCTGTTATGGATATGGTGAAGTCCATACATCAATTGGAACATATTAAGATAGAAGGCCTTATGACCATTGCACCTTTTGTTGAAAATGCTGAGGAAAATCGCCCTATATTTAAGGCTCTGTACCAACTTTCTGTTGACATAAAAGAACAAAACCTTGATAATGTGAGTATGGATGTCCTATCTATGGGTATGACCAATGATTTTATAGTGGCCATAGAAGAAGGGGCTACCATGATTCGAATCGGTACTGCTTTATTCGGTGATCGAAACTATTGATATAATGAATGATAAATATAAGGGGTGAACATTATGGCAAAATTCATTGATAAAATGATGGATATGATGAAATTAAACGATTATGAAGATGAGCAAGAAGATATTGATGTTCGTGAAGTCAAGCAAGTGTTCAAATGGAGGTTGTTGTTATTCAACCTGAATCCTATGATGAAGCTCAAGATATATGTGATCACATTAAAAGTCAACGTCCTGTGATCATCAACCTTGAAAATATGGAACGCAATGTAGCTCAACGCATCATGGATTTTGTTAGCGGATCCTGCTATACATTAAATGGCAATCTTCAAAGAGTAACGAACAATATCTTTATTATAGCTCCTGAAAATGTAGATGTTGCCGGCGATTTTAGAGAAGAACTTAAATCAAACGGCATAATTTTACCTTGGAAGACTCAGGAAGATTAATCACAAACCCTTTTTGGAGGTTCTATGACAGTTTTATTCATTCGTGCACTGTATTATTTTCTCGTAATTTTAAGTACTTTGATTGTTGTGAGCGCTTTGATTTCATGGTTGCCCATTAATCATGGTAGTTTTTTCGTGCGTTTATTGCACAGTATCATTGACCCGATATTGGTACCTATTAGAACCATGATTAGAAAATCAATTTTTGGTGGCGCAAATATGGCTTTGGATTTTTCACCTTTTATAGCCTATTTGATTTTAACGACCCTGCAAAACTATTTACGTCCTTATATGTAGAATGGATGCAGGTATATGGAAGCGAAAGATAAATCCGATCAATTGTTCCTAAATAGGCTTTTGGACCTTTCTCGTAAAGCAAATGCTATCAATTGGATTACACATACAGATTTTTTGGATCTTCATCAGTTGTCATTAGCAAAGTCATACTTAAATAAAGCCGGTGTAAACTATCAAACATATGGTGGTTATGTTCAAGCAGAAAGAGTCATGTTATTTATGTATCCGACAGGTGACTTTGATCATCCAAACTATGAGTATGACAATCATGTTATGTATATACGCATAGAATTACCCTCGATTATAAGCGGGAAAAATCCTACCCATCGTGATTATCTAGGTGCTCTTATGAATCTGGGGATAGAACGCAAGCTGATAGGGGATCTCTTGGTCGATGAACAAGGCATGTCAATGATTTGCATGGCCACAATTGGTACGTTCATTATGGATCAAATTGTAAGTATTGGCAGAAACAAGGTCAGTCTTATAACCATATCCAAATCAGATTTTGAACGTATTAATAATCAAAGTTATAAACACATCAAAGGTACTGTAGCATCCTTAAGGTTAGATAACATCCTTAAACTCGGTACCGGATTGTCTCGTCAAAAGAGTGTTGACTACATCCGGATGGGCCGTGTTTTCATAAACGGTAAGGAAGCCTCTCAAATAAGTTTAACCGTAAAGGTACAAGACATCATTTCCATTCGAGGTGTAGGGAAAATTCGTTTGGAAAACATTGGAAAACCGACAAAAAAAAATCGAATCTCAGTAGAAATCGATCACTATCAATAGGAGGGTAATCATGGCTAGACTAACACCGATAGACATAGAATCTAAAACATTTACGAAAAGCGTATCAGGCTACAACAATCGAGAAGTAAAGACTTTTCTTCGAGAAGTTTTGGTAAATTATGAGCAGCTCTACAAAGAAAATATTGAACTTAGAGATAAAGTGAATATGCTAAATGAAGGCATTCAATACTATAAAACCATAGAAGATGTCTTACAAAATACATTGATTCAAGCAGAAAAAATGGCTGAAGAAACAAAAAACTTAGCACGTAAAAAAGCAGAGCAGATTATAAAAGAAGCTGAAATCAATGGGCAAGCGATTGTTAATGAAGGTAAAAATGAAGTTTATACCATTAATAAAAAAAGAGAAGAACTGATCAAACAGTATGATGCATCAAAAATCCAAATCAAGCATTTCTTAAATGCTCAACTTGAGATGACAGAAAAAAACGAACTTGAACTTCTAAAAAGCATAAATGCAGTACCCCTAAACGGATCCTATACTTTTGATGAAGAAGTAGAAGTAGTAAATGAAATGGAAACGGTTGTAAGTGACGAGACCCTTGAGTCATAAATGATTATAAATACGTACAGTCAACTGTCTAAGTATGCTTAGGCAGTTTTATTTGGAGGACATATGAGCTTAATACCTGTAGAAACACCACAAAAAAAATATAACATACACTTTGAGGCTTCTTTTAAGCCACTGCTTGGACATATCTTAGAGCTTGATAAGGGTTATAGTAAAATTGCAATCATATCTGATGATCAAGTCGCACCTTTATACACCTCTGAACTAAAAAATGTCCTTGAATCTCTTAATGTTGAGGTTCTAAGTTTTGATTTTGCTCATGGTGAAAAGAATAAAAATTATAAGACCATTAACTTAATCTATGATTTCTTAATT
>PGZS01000203.1 GCA_002841435.1 Firmicutes bacterium HGW-Firmicutes-3
CATTGACAACTTCTTTCTTAAATTCGCAACTGTATTTTGCCATAAAAAACCGACCTCCAATTGTTAGATTTTTAGGTCTAACTTTTGGGGGTCGGTACAAATCACTGAAGTCTTTTTCTTTTTTCTAGTAAAGTCCTTCTTTTGCTTTCAGCCTTTTTGCTCTAAATCAGTCTCCATAAAATAAATAGTAGATTATAGCTCTTTTTGACTATATAATAGAATGAGATAGGATTATTATAATGAAAAGTTTTATTAGGAGGATGCGCATGTTCTGTAAGTATTGTGGTAGTGGTATTAAAAGCGATGCTTTGTTTTGTCAAAGTTGCGGTAAGCCGGTCAATCAACAAAAAACAACCACCGATATATCTTATCAAGAATTGAACCAGAAAAACAATTCGGTACCGATTCAAATTAATAATCAAGCACCCATACAACCTCGAAAATGGGAAATGGATTCTCCGTATGGAGAGGTGACAGACAATCGACCTATGAAGGCAACAAAAAAGCATGCCGGTAGAAGTGTTTTTATTGGTGTAGCCACTTTTGCACTCATCATTGTATTGTTTATACTTGTACAATTGGCGGGGGGTATTCAAGGATTGTTACCTGGTAAGAATTCAGAAGTTATTGATCTAACAGATCGTCCAAGTCTTGAGACAATCTATACAGCCGGTCCTTTATATGTTCCGGAAATCACTTATCAAACAGAATATGGCACATCCCATAAAAAAAATGTAGATAAAAAAACAGAAGCTATGCTAGAGATTACAGATGAAATGATGGCAGCATACCTGGCTATGAAATCAGAGCTCTATGCGACAATCAATACAATATTTCCGGTATTGACAGCGATAGACCAAGTCTATGAAAGCAGTTATGCCACGGATAGTAAAACAATCCAAGAGCTAGAAACATTGATTGCTTATTTTGAACTACAAGAATTAAAGTATTATGGAATGGATATTGATGCAACCGGTGAAGCACTTTACGACAGTGACCTTGACTTCACAAGAATTACAGCAGCCATGACAGCTACTGAAAAGATAATAGTGGCACATGATTTACTTTTAAAGTTCTCAGCAGTGATTATAGCCCAATATGAGAATGATCAAAACAGTTTAGTGTCGGATGGAGTCAGTCGACTTGTAGCGTCATACGATACAAGTACTTCCGTAGAAGACGTCGCGACTTTATTATCTGGTTCAGAAACGATACAGCTGATGATCCAAGAATTAGATGTCTACAATGCCTTGGTTGCACTGGATAATCTTACTTATATGGAAGCAGATATGTCGAAAATTAAAGAAGACACCATGGACCTATTAGATTCAGGAAAAGTAGATCAGGAATTTGGTGAAATGGCAGTATTGATGGCAGATGAGTATGAAGCTATGCATATAGGATTGAAAAGAGTGTTAGAATCATACTTGGAAGACGTTGAGCTTGAAATTAGCCAAGGTGAACAGGGCAACGTATTGTCTTGGATACGTCCTATAACAGCATCGGCATCATCCACGGATTGGTATCAAGGCTATAACCCTCAAAAACTTCAAGAAGACGGTCAGGCACATATGAAGGCGAACCGTGATGCCTACAATGAAAAGTATAAAAACGAAAGCTACCTGGAATCAGCCTTAAGAACTGCAAGAGATATTAAAAGAGGCACAGGTGAAATGACGGAAAATATTGATATTGCGGTTTATGAGGGTATGAGACTTGCAGCTACCATTATGACCTCAAGTGAAGGAGATAAGTATAAGGATGCCTTTTCAGATATAAAAGCAAGACATGAATTAGCCCAAAGAAGAAAAGCAACAGGAAAATCAGGTGAAGAGGTTTTTGCCAATACGGTAGCTGGTTTTGAAGGCTTTCAAAATATGGCAGGCGATGGATGGTATAATATTGGAGCTTTCTGTGAGGATCAGTTAGGCCTGCCGGAGGATACTGTGAGTCAAATTGCCAGCACGATGGGGAATATTGCAGCAGAGAGCTTCACACAATTTGGTCAAGGTGTCGCACGTATTCTAGATCCTAATGCAAAAAATTCAGATATTGCAAAAGGATGCCTTGAAATCAGTTTTTCTATGGCAGGCGGTACCAACAATATTTTCTCGGCTTCGAAAACCGGAAGTGCAGCCATCCAAAAGATGGGAACAGTGCTCATGAGTCCTAAGTTACATGCAAAAGGTGTTATTGATGCTGTCAAGGCTATTAGAGAAGTTGGATTGCCGAAGTTGGGCTCATTAAAATACAAGGAAGCAACACTTAAAGGGGCCATGGCCGCACTTAAAAAAACAGCGGATGTAGCTGAGAATATGGGGAATAAGTTAGCTGAGACCTTTACAAAAGATATATCCGGTATCTTTACGAAGAATTGGAAAGACAGTCTAATCGGACTTAAAAACTATACAAAAGAACTAGGGGGCAATGTAGATGACGCAGCCGTTAAGTTAATAGATGAGTTTGTAAATGGTCATATTGATAACAAAGTCACGGAACTGGCTTCAAAGCCTTGGATATGGGATCCTAACCTTAGTGAGGAAGAAAAAGAAGCCAAGCTTGCAGAAGAAATTGATAAGATTAATGAGGAAATCGATCAAGGTTTGGATAAAATACAGGAAGAATTGGAAAAAAGCCAAACCATTGATGCATCTTATTTTAATGGCTCATGGCAGATAACCGTTGAAGGAGAAACCATCACATTCATTATTAGAGTCTATGATGACACTTATGCCAGTATATCCGGGGGTGACGCTTTTACAAAAACGGAATATTATTTTTCCGCAACGGAACAAACCCTTGAGCTTATGGCAAGAGATAAAGAAGAAGACGAGGTATATGATTTTTTAGGTGCTAAGTTCAAAAAAACATCTGTAGGTGAAAAAGATGCAATTCAATTTGAAGATATGGTTTTCATACGCATAAACTAAATTAAATTAATCGAAGGTTAAATTAAATCAAAATAAAAGGAGGTACATCGAATGTTGTACTTAGGGATTGGAGTAGTTGCATTACTTATACTGATTGGACTAAGGCTGATATTGTTTTACAACAAGATGATTGGTAATAAGGCAAAGGTGGATAACAGTTGGGGGCAAATTAATGTTCAATTAAAAATGAGAGCGGATTTAATACCAAATCTGGTAGAAACTGTGAGTGCATATGCATCTCATGAACAGGTAACCCTGAATCAGGTTACCCAAGCCAGAAATATGTATTTAAATGCTCAGTCTCAAGAAGATGTGATTAAATCATCAGATATGATGACAGGGATGCTTGGCAGGCTGTTTGCTGTCTCTGAGCAATACCCGGATTTGAAGGCCAACCAAGGGTTCTTAGATTTACAAAGTCAGTTAAGAGAACTGGAGCAAAAGATTGCTATGTATAGACAGTTTTACAATGATACAGTTTTGAAGTTTAATCAATTTGTCATTACGTTTCCCAACAATATTTTTGCAGCCATCTTTGGTGCTGGAGAACTTCCTTTTTTCCAGATTGATCCAAGTGAAAGAGCGGCTCCATCCGTTAACTTTAAAAGATAGTTGGCTATGAATGGTCAAAAAAGACTTTATCCTTTCTTTAGGGTGATGTGACCCCAATAAGTTAGACTTTATTGCGTAGCAGTTTTTAACTGCTACGCAATAATTTTATGCAGCCAAGAGATTGAGCCTATATTCTACAGGA
>PGZS01000011.1 GCA_002841435.1 Firmicutes bacterium HGW-Firmicutes-3
CGTAAAAGATTATAGAGAAGACGCAGGTGGCAAAGGCATCAACGTAACGAAGATGATATACAAATTAAAAGGTGAAAGTATAGCGGTCATGATTACCGGCGGCGATATCGGCCACCGATTGACAAGCTTACTGGACGATGAAAACATCAGCTACAAAGCCATCAAAACACCCGGACAAACCCGCATTAATGTAAAAGTGGTGGATCACAACAACCATACTTTTACAGATATAAATGAAAAAGGGCCGGTTGTGGATAGAATAACACTAGAGACACTCGATGCCTATCTGATGAATCATTTATCAGAAAAAGATATTTTAGTTTTAGCAGGTAGTTTACCACAAGGTGTTCCAAAGGATATCTATAAGCATTGGTGTGAACTTGGCAAGGAAAAAGGTGCCAAAGTCATTCTAGATGCAGATGGCGAGGTACTGGAACATGGCATAAAAGGTTTGCCATGGATCATAAAACCCAATCAAAATGAATTAGAAATGTATTTTGATAAGAAGTTTGACAATGATCAAGACATGATCTTAAAAGCTCACGAATTAGTAGATATGGGGATCTATGGTGTGGTTATTTCACAAGGCGAACAAGGTTGTCTTGTGGTTAGCAAGGATGGAACAGCCAAGATCGAGGCTCTAAAACTAAAGGTCGTCAGTACAGTAGGTGCAGGTGATTCCATGGTGGCAGGTATTGCTTTTGGTGTCGACGAGGTCATGAAAAAAAATGAAGTATTGGATTTCTCCAAATTCATGGACATCATGAGACTTGGTGTTGCATCCAGTAGTGCATCTATTGAAGAAGAGGGTACCCATATGGGCAGTTTATCTAGGGTCAACGAATTGTATCAAGAAATAACTGTCAATATTATGATGGAAAACAAGACGAAATAGGAGTGATCAAATGAAAACAGAAGCGGTTAGATTATATGATGTCAACACATTAAAACTAGAAACTTTTGAATTACCGGCTATAAAAAAAGATGAGATTTTAGTAAAAGTCGTTACGGACAGTGTATGTATGTCCACGTACAAAGCCGTTATACAAGGCAGTAAGCACAAACGTGTTCCGGAAAATATTGCAACCAACCCTACAATCATGGGTCATGAATTCTCAGGCGTCATTGTAGAAGTAGGGGAAGCATGGCAAGATCAATTTACACCAGGAGAAAAATTTGCCATACAACCGGCATTAAATTATAAAGGCAGTCCTTATGCTCCCGGATATTCCTTTGAATTTTTTGGCGGATCAGCGACCTATTGTATTATACCAAGAGAAGTTATGGAACTTGGCTTTCTTTTGAAATATGAAGGAGAAGCTTTCTATGAAGCATCCTTATCAGAACCAATGTCCTGTGTTATTGGTGGATTCCATGCCAATTACCACACTAAGACAGGTGAGTACAAGCATTATATGGGCATCATTGAAAACGGTAAAATGGCTTTACTGGCCGGTGCCGGTCCTATGGGTCTTGGCGCTATTGACTATGCGCTGCATTGTGACAGAAAACCATCCTTATTGGTCGTAACAGATATTGATGACGCTAGATTAAATCGTGCAAGATCCCTATTCACAAAAGAAGAAGCAGAAAAACAAGGCGTAGAGCTACACTTTATCAATACCATGAAAGAAGAAGATTCAGTTAAAACTTTATTGGACCTAAGTAGTGGTGATGGCTATGATGATGTATTTGTTTATGCACCTGTAAGACCGGTTATCGAAGAAGGGGATAAAATACTTGGTAAAGATGGTTGTATGAACTTTTTTGCCGGACCATCTGACACAACCTTTAACGCCAACATCAATTTTTATAATGTTCACTATACACCTACCCATATCATGGGATCTACAGGTGGTAATGCGGATGACATGATTGAATCCTTGGATATGTCATCAAAGAAGCTGATCAATCCGGCTGTTATGCTGACACACATTGGCGGTATCAATTGTGTTATCGATACCATAATGGATTTACCTAATATTCCCGGAGGCAAGAAGATGATTTATAACGAAATCGATATGCCTCTTACTGCCATAGATGATTTTGAGAAGCTAGGTGAAGAGGATCCATTCTTTAAGGGATTATCTGAATGCGTTAAGAAGTACAATGGCTTGTGGAATGCTGAAGCTGAAAAATATTTACTTGAGAACGGGAAAAGGAGAGATTAAAATGGTCAAAAAAGATTTTGTATTGGAAGCAGAAGAAGGGTTACACGCAAGACCGGCCAGTATGCTGGCGAAAGTTGCTATGAAGTTCACTTGTGATATTAAACTCATGAAATCCGGTAAATCCGACAAAGTATTTCAACCCAAAAGTATTTTATCTCTAATGAGTGTAGGTGCTGCAAAAGGTGAAAGACTGACCTTTGTTACTGAAGGCGATGATGAAGTGCAAGCGATGGAAAATATCTCTCAACTGTTTGCTTCTAATTTTCAAGGGTAGGTGGTGGTATGCATACCATCATAGGCATACCCATAGCCAAAGGTATTGCCCATGGACCTGTAAGAATCATTCATGATACCTCTATGGAAGCTATAGAGCGTTTAGGCTGCAATACCGATAAAGAAATACAAATATTCCATGATGCACGTATTAAAGCCATAAGCGAGATTGAAACCATCCGCTTAAGCACGAAGAAAAACATAGGTGAGCAGGAAAGCAAGATATTTGAAGCACACCAAAGTATATTAGAAGATCCGGAACTGATTGGTCAGGTTGAAACCTATATTCTGGAAAAAGGTTGTTGTGCAGAATGGGCTTTGACGGTTGTGGGTAATAGAATTCGTGCTATTTTTGAAGCCATGGATAACGCTTACATGAAAGAAAGAGCCATTGATATTAAAGATATTACTTGTCGTGTAGTCAATATTATCATGGGTCATTACAATGCTATGGGGCCAATTAATGAACCTTATGTGTTGGTTGCCCACGATTTGACACCTTCTCAAACCTCCACCCTTGAGACTCAGTATGTTAAAGGTATCATAACTGAAGTGGGTGGAAAAACGGCCCATTCTGCGATTATTGCGACTCTACTTAAGATTCCCTATGTGGTTATTGAAAAAGGAACCACCTTGTTAAAAGATGGGGATGAGGTTATTTTTGATGGTCGAGAAGGTAGCATCATCATTGGTCCGGACATGAAATGCTTAGACACTTATCATGAGAAAGAAAGACAACTGGAACTTGAAGAAGAAAAATATGCTAGCCTTAAAGGCAAGGCATGTAAAACCCAAGATAACACGGAAGTAGAACTAGTTGCCAATATCAGCCAAATTAAAGATCTTGACTTTATTGTCAAAAGTGATGCTAAAAGTGTTGGATTGTTTAGAACTGAATTCATTTTTATGGACCAAGATAGGTTACCAACAGAAGAAGAGCAATACGAGATCTATAAAAAAATAACCACAGCTATGTCAGAAGGGTATGTTACAATTCGTACCTTAGATATTGGCGGTGATAAAGAAAGTCCACTGTTTAATATTCCAAAGGAAGATAATCCGTTTTTAGGTTATCGTGGCATACGTTTATGTCTTGAAGAAGTAGAGATTTTTAAGACGCAGCTTAGAGCCATTCTAAGAGCCAGTGCCCATGGTCAAATCAAAATTATGCTTCCTATGATTGCCAGCATTGATGAGATTAGAAAAACAAAAAATATTTTGGAAGTCTGCAAGAAGGCCCTTGACCTTGAAGGTAGAGCTTATGATAGGGAAATTGAAATAGGTATCATGATAGAAACCCCTGCTGCTGTGGTTATGGCAGATGTATTTGCCAAAGAAGTGGATTTTTTCTCCATCGGAACCAATGACTTGATTCAATATACCATGGCAGTGGACCGCTCCAACTTGAAAATATCAGCTTTGTACTCCCAATATGATCCTGCAGTACTTAGAAGTATGAAAAAGATAGCAGAAGCAGCAATCAAGGAGAATATTTCAGTCAGCATATGCGGTGAAGCCGCTGCAGATATAAAGCTACTACCTTACTGGTTAGGTATTGGCATTCATAAGCTGAGTATGTCCATAACCCTTATCCCTGAAGTCAAGTGGAACATTTCCCAGATGACATCCACTCAAGGAATAGAGGTTGTTGAAACCCTTAGCAAAGCAAGCGACGTACAGGATGTTTTAAAAGTCTTAGACTCGAGTGCTTTGTAACATAACACATCATCCTCCCTATACAAAAAAGAAGGCAGCCACCAAGTCCATAATACTTGGAGGCTGTCTTCTTTTTGATTAAATCATGGAGGTTTGTACTTACTGAGATACTTCTAATGGAAGCTTACCGGGTTTTGATTTGTCAAAAACATACAAACCGACAAAAACAAGCATCATTAGAGTTGCAACGATAATCGCACTCATACCGGCAAGGACACCAAAACTATCGGCAAGAGCACCGGTTATAATGGGCATAATAATTGCACCAATACCACTAATCATTAAGAGGACGCCCATAGACATCGGATAGGTTTTGATGATGCCACCCAGAGTTGATACTGTGGTAGGGTAGATACCTGCCATAGAAAATCCAAGCCCCATAATCGCTAAGGTTATGGTGGTGACATTTCGTGTTGAGAGCAATAACAAGTAAAACAGAACGGTTCCGGCACTTAAAACGGTTAATGTAATTTTTTTGGGGATACGTTCGCCGATGAACGCGGTGGTCAGTCTTCCGGCTAAGATAACCACCCATAATAAAGAAGCAAGAATCTGTGCATATTGTATGGACATGATACCTGAATCAATGAAATACTTAACCATCCAACCATTGATTGTCGCTTCGGCACAGAGGTAGAAAAACAGAATACCGGCACCAATTTGAAACTTTCGATCTTTGATAAAAACATAAGACTTATCCGTTTTTTGTTTAAGTCTTGCAGACTCATCCATATCCATTCTAGAAAACAGAATCATGGATATGAGCGCCAGCACAATAATGACAATGGCAGACAATTTCCATCCGAAGTCACCGGTAAGCTTGGTTGAGAATATGACGAGGAAAGGTGCTAATAATGCACCAATGGCGAAAATACTGTGGAGTATGTTTAAAGCTGCAGAGCTGCTGTTTGAAATCTCGTTGACCATGGTGTTGTTAAAATTTGAGATACTACCTCGGCTTAATCCAGTAAAAAGAAAACCTAAGATTAGCAGTACCGGATTACCGGTTAAAATCATTATTAAGAAGCCCATGACGACAAAGCAACACATAAAAATAACAGCATTTTTTCTGCCCAAATACAAGGGAAGAACGCCGGCAATAAAGCCGGCAATAAGATTACCGACTTGATGGGCAGATATGAGGCCACCACTTATAGTGTTATTGAGGTTATAGGCATTACTGATGAGTGGTAATAAAGAACCTAGAATCATTCCATATAGACCATTGACAGCAAAGACAAAAAAACAACAGAGCAATATATATTTGTTACGTGAATCCAGTTGTGAGTAAAAGGATGGTTTAGTCATTAATAATTCCTCCGATTGTAAAACGTTAACCCATTATAGCATAAAAAAAATGTCAAAATTGAATATGAAAAAAGTAATGTCAAAAAATGCACACTTTGTCAAAAAATGCTTATTGTTTAGTGAAAGAAGGGGTTATAGGATAAAGTGATACATCAAATAGTACGCGACCGTTACAATGGGGTAGGATTGACCATAACTTAGATAAAAAGTATAATATAGTATATGGTTAAGGTGTCAAAACTATATAGTTGAACTTTCACATACAATATATGTGAATTTAGTGAAACTTAGTTTTGACCCTTTAGCCGTATATTGTAAAACCAACTTATCTTTCCTGAAAGGAAGATCATTATGAAGAGACTTAAAGACGTTTGGTTGCACTTATCGATAAAAATAAAGCTACTATTGTACTTTTTTATTGTAATTGCCATTATAAGTCTTTTTAATTTATATCTAAATAATAATAATTATAAGATTGTAGACCAATTTAATGATACCACGACCAATTATTACAGCATTAATAGCCTGTTGGTGATGACAAGTGATAGTAAAGTACTTGTTACAAGATATTTACGAGAACGAGATTTAGAAGATAAAAATGCCTATGCACAAAAAAAAATAGATCTTATGGCAAAAATTGTTGAACTAGAAGAAGCATTAACCTCCACAGATGCTTATTTTAATATTATTGCCATACGTAATGCATCTGAAGCAATGTATGACAACTGGGATAAAGCGATTGAAGAAAGAGAAGAGAACATAACGACATATTTTAATGCCTTCTACGAAGGCGAGCGCATTGAAATCTATGTTATATCTTATATAGAAGATTTACTGTACTTAAGCTTAGGTGAAGGTGACGCATTGTACAACAAGCTTGTAGGTGAAGCTGTGGTCATGAGAAGAATATCTATTATTTTGATTGCAATAAGCGCCCTTTTCACCATGTTTATAGGTTTGTTTTTTGTCAATTCATTTATCAACCCAATTAAAAGTCTTGCATCCAATTCAATGAGAATCGCTTCAGGTGATCTTAATGTTGAGCCCATGGCCATTGTTTCAAAAGATGAAGTGGGCACTCTGGCAGATTCATTTAATACAATGAGTCGTAATATAAGGCAGTATGTGGATGATTTAAAGGAAAAAGTAATCATAGAAAAGCGACTTCATGAAGAAGAACTTGAAGTTATCCGAATGGAACAACTGCTTAAAGAATCTCAGTTTGAGGCACTTCAGTCTCAAATAAATCCTCACTTCTTATTTAACACATTAAATACCATATCCAGAACGGCTATGTTTGAAGATGCAAAAGACACCACAAAACTCATTCAGGCCTTATCCAATCTTTTTCGATATAAACTTAAGAATCAGTCCTCTGTTATACACCTTCAAGAAGAATTATGGATTACGGAGGAGTATATTTACTTGCAAAAATATAGATTCAAGGAGCGCTTGACCTATGAAATCATTGCAGATCAAAGCGCGAAATCTGTGAATGTACCTATTTTTATGTTACAACCCATTATTGAAAATACGATTATTCATGGTATAGAACCTAAAGTTGAAGGTGGTAAGATACGGATTAAGATAAAAAGTCATCTAATAGATGAAAAGGAATGGATTACATTACGAATCACCGATACAGGTATAGGGATGACACCTAGGCGTTTGAAGGAAGTGCTTAGTTTTACGGAAATGAAACACCATAGTATCGGCATCAGTAACGTTTATCATCGTTTCATGATTATGTACCAAAATAAAGGATCCTTTAGAATGATGAGTAAAAAAGGTGCGGGCACCTGTGTTGAATTCAAGTTTGAAAGGAATGATTTAGATGGAAAAATATAAGATTTTGATTGTTGATGATGAATCTATAGAAAGAGATGCTATTAAATTTATTTTAAATAAAGAATTAAATGAAGAACTTGAATTTTTTGAAGCGGCCAATGGACAAGAAGCCATATCCAGTGCGGCTTTAAATAGTCCGAATATAATTATGATGGATATACAAATGCCCGGACTTAATGGTATTGAGGCCACCAAAGTTCTGAAAAAAATATTGGAAAATAGTAAAATAATCTTTTTAACAGCTTATGATCAGTTTGACTATGCCCACGAAGCCATTAGGCTTGGTGTGGAGGATTTTATCGTAAAACCTGCTACCAATGAACGTCTTATAGAGGTGATTAGTAGAACCATCGGAATGATACAAAATGAAATAGAACAGGCCAAGACAAAGGAAATGATGGCTTCAAAGTTGGAGCAAGTCTCCAAATATTTGGAGAACGAATTTTTATCATCGGTTATCAATGGGGATATTGAAGATGATCAGGGTAAAGAATACTTAGATTTTAACGGTATAAACTTTAAATGGGGAATGGGTGTGGTGGTGCGTGCGAAAGCAGACGAGGCAATTGTGACTTCAGGGCTTAGGCTTCAGGTCATGCGAAGACGCCTATTGGAGGCTATAGATACTAAGATTGGTAAGATTGTAAGCCTAAAATATTCAGTGGTTATAAAAGATCATATATACATTTTGATATTAGGAGAAAGTCAAAATGAACTGCTTCAAATTCAAGAAAAAATAAGAAGAATCCTTAATGAGGTCGGTAGTTTATTTGCAGCAGAGCATCAACTTTATTCAGACTTTGGCATTGGCGACATCTGCAAAAGACTAGACTGTTTATGGAAATCATTTTCAACAGCAAAAGGAAACTGTAATAAAAGAATACCGATGAAGGATGCTAGAAATGAACAAGACCTTCAAGCCTTGGTGAAGAGTCTAAAAGATAAAGATGAAGTTGCTTTTGATAAATACATAAATCTGGTATTTGATGATATTGCTTCAGGATCAGAAAACTTGGAGATGATTCGAATTAAGCTTTATGAGCACTTTGTTTTAATCAGGGAGTGGGTCTCGGATAATATTTATGAATCTGACCTTTATACCTATGATTTGTTCAATCAGACGATGAAAATCGGTAACCATCATGAGGCAAAGTGTCTCCTTAGAGATTTTTGCAATCAGTATATGGAAAAATTGGACAAGCAAAAGACGGATAAGACCGCCATTGTATTGGATAAGCTTATCGTTTATATTAATCTACATTATGCTGAAAATATTACTTTAGATCAGCTGTCATCGATCTGTGATCTGAGTCCAAGCTATATTAGCAAGGTGTTTAAAAAGCATTTAAATACAAATTTTATTGATTATGTCAGTTCAGTTAGAACTCTAGTTGCAAAAAGACTCCTTAAGAACTCTTTGTTGTCTATTAAAGAAATAGGCTATGAGATAGGTTATGTAGACTCAAATTATTTCACTAGGGTATTTAAGAAGTATGAGGGGATGACACCGACGGAGTATCGTAATAAATGGTATAACGGCGAAGTGAAAGAAAAGGAGGGTGGAGATATTGAAGAAGTCCTATAGATTAGGAATTGCTATTATGTGTGTTGTCATTATATTCACGGGTTGTAGTAATGAAACAAAAACCGTGGACAAAGATCCTGAAGTTATCTATTTTAGACTGGCTGAAATTCATCCTTCCGATCATCCGACTTCAAAAGCGGACCTAGAATTTGCACGTCTTGTTGAAGATCGTACACAGGGGCGTATTGTTATAAAAGTATATGACTCGGAGCAATTAGGGCCTGAGAAAGCCGTTTTAGAACAGGTGCAATTCGGTGCCATTGACTTTACAAGACTTAGTATGGGACAAGTAGCAGAGATATCACCTCAGCTTAATGTACTTCAGCTCCCATATATCTATCGTGACAGTGATCATATGTGGCAAGTTCTAAATAGTGATATTGGAGATTTCTTCTTAGAGAGTATTGAGGACAAGGGCTTAATCGGACTGGCCTGGTACGATGCTGGTGCCCGAAGTTTTTACAACAGTGTCAGAGAAGTCAAGACGCTATCTGACCTAGAAGGATTAAAATTTCGGGTGATGGAAAGTCAGTTGATGGTGGAAATGGCGAGGGCATTGGGGGCATCGGTAATACCTATGGCATATGGCGAAGTCTATAGTGCCATACAAACCGGTGTCATTGATGGTGCTGAGAATAACTTTCCAAGCTATGAAACTTCACTTCACTATGAGGTTGCCCAGTATTTTACCATAGATGAACATGTGCGCGTACCTGAAATGTTGATTGCCAGCAAAAAGATTCTTGACCGTATAACAGAGGAAGATTTGGCAATCATCATGGCTTGTGCCAAAGAATCTGAAGTTTACCAAAGAGAAAAGTGGCGTATTGAGGAAAAAGAATCCGAAGAAAAGCTTAGAGATTTAGGCATTATCATAACAGAGATTGAAGATCGACAAGCATTTGTTGAAGCTGTTCGACCCTTATATGATCGATATGCCAACGATTATTTGGAGATGGTTGAACGTATACAGACCATGGAGTAAAGTGTAAGATTGTGCTAAAATGACAAAATTGTCGTGGTCTATTTGATAACAGTTATTAGTAACATAAAATGACGCAATATTTTGATGATAATAACAAGATTATGAATTGTAGATGGATGCTATCCCTTATATGATGTACATGTAGTCGAAACATAATCCAACAAATTTCAAGGGGGTAACACCAATGATTAAGAAGTTAATAGGCATTATCTTTATTGTATCAATGATGGCGGCACTTGCGGTCGGATGTGCTAAAACAGAGACACCAGCAGAAGCACCTGTTGAAACACCGGCAGAAACTGCAGAAACACCAGCAGAAGAACCAGCACCTGTTGAAGCAGTTGTGTTGAAGCTTGCAGAAACTCACCCAGCAGATTACCCTACAACTTTAGGTGACTATGAATTTGCACGATTGGTTGAAGAAAAAACAGAAGGTCGTGTTAAGATTGAAGTATTCCCAGCGGCTCAACTCGGTGAAGAAAAAGACGTTATAGAACAAGTACAGATCGGTGCCATTGATTTAACCAGAACGAGTATTGCGCCACTGACTGAATTTGCACCATCTCTTAACGTATTACAATTACCATACATTTATCGTGATGCAGATCATATGTGGAAAGTTCTTAACAGTGAAATCGGTGAAAACTTTTTAAAGAGTGTTGAGTCAGCGAATTTTGTTGGTTTAGGTTGGTTTGATCCGGGTCAAAGAAACTTCTATAACTCTAAAAAAGAAATCAAAACCTTAGCGGATTTAAAAGGACTTAAATTCAGAGTTATGCAAAGTGAACTTATGATGGACATGGTAGCAGCACTTGGTGCATCCCCAACGCCACTTCCATATGGTGAAGTATACAGTGCCATCCAAACAGGCATCATCGACGGCGCAGAAAACAACTGGCCAAGTTACGATACTTCATCACACTTTGAAGTAGCAAAATATTACACCATTGATGGACATGTAAGAGTTCCTGAGATTATTATCGCAAGTAGTATTGCAATGCAAAAGATATCAGCAGAAGACCTAGCACTTATGAAAGAAGCAGCTAAAGAAGCTCAAGCATTCCAAATTGAAAAATGGGAAGCAAAAGAAATCGAATCAAGAGAAAAAGTTGAAGCGGCAGGTAGTATTATTACTGAATTAACACCAGAAGCTAAAGCCGAATTTGCTGCAGCGATGGAACCGGTATACCAAAAATATGCAGCTGAATACACAGATCTTATTAAGCAAGTTCAAGAAGTGAAATAGTTATACGTATGCCATATTAACCATATTATAGTTAGAGGGCCGGATGGAAATCCGGCTTTCTATAATAAAACAGTACAACAGACATGAATCGTGTTGATGAACAGCACTGTATCCTAATATTATTTTGTACCAAATGAAAGGAGTAATACCCATGAATCAGATAAGAAAAATTGTTGATCAACTGCATAAAGTTATGGTTGTCCTAGGACAAATCATGTTGGTGCTGATAACAATTCTAACCTGTATTCAGGTTTTTTCCAGATATGTGCTTAATTTTAGTTTGAGGTGGTCCGAAGAAGTACCCTTGATTATGATGGTATGGTTTGGATTTATCGCTTTAGCACTTGGTGTCAAGAAGAAGCTTCATATCAGTATAGAGTTATTTTTCAGAATGTTTCCTGAACCTATCCAAAAGATCTTATTAAAGTTTGTTGACCTATGCATCTTAACATTTGGTGTCATTATGGTGGTCTATGGATGGCAGTTGGCTATGGTTATGATGGCCTCTACTATGCCGGCGACTAAAATGCCCACAGGGTATCTCTACATTGTCGTACCGATTTCAGGTGTGTTTGTTGTTTTTGACAGCCTTATGGAGTTACTAGGCTTAATCGAAAATGAAGAAGAAGGTCAAGATGATGAAGTTATTGAATCCTTAAAAAGTTTATCGTTAGGAGGTAAGAACTAATGCCAGTTGCGAGTACTGCAATCGCCATATTATTAATCTCATTTTTTGTTCTCTTAATACTTAAAGTACCTGTAACCTTTTCATTAGCCCTATCTTCTGTTGTTACGGCTATTTATTATCAAGTGCCCCTTATGACCATTATTTTAAAAATGGTAAAAGGTATTGAGTCCAGTTCCCTCATGGCTATTCCTTTTTTCATAGTAGCAGGTGAAATTATGGGTGCCGGGGGAATATCCAGGCGACTTATTGAACTGGCCAACGTTATGGTTGGCCGCGTTAGAGGCGGTATGGCACAAGTGAATATCCTAGCCAGTATGTTTTTTGGTGGAATATCCGGTTCAGCTGTTGCCGATGTATCTTCAATAGGTGCCATTTTGATTCCTATGATGAAAGACAATGGTTATGATGATGATTACTCTGTTGCCGTAACCGTAACAAGCTCTTGTCAAGGGGTTATCATTCCTCCAAGTCATAATATGATTATTTATTCTCTTGCAGCCGGAGGCGGTGTATCCGTTGGACGTTTGTTCCTTGGTGGTATGGTGCCGGGTGTTATTCTCGGGATTGGTCTTATGATTCTAAGTTATATCATTGCCGTAAAAAGAGGGTACCCAAAAGGCGACAAGATTCCCTTCAAAGAAAAAATAAAAATAACCATGAACGCTTTCTTTGGTCTTATGACCGCAGTCATTATCATGGGTGGTGTGCTGTCGGGTGTATTTACAGCTACAGAATCAGCAGCTGTTGCATGTCTTTATGCTTTTGTTATAACATTTTTTGTCTACCGAGAAATACCTCTCAAACGGATGGGCAATATTTTATACAACGCTTTAAAAACCCTTGCACTGGTACTAAGTTTGATAGCAGCAGCGAAAGCATTTGGACATATGTTGGCTCTACTTCAAGTACCGGCTTTAGCAACCAATGCTTTATTAACCATAACACAAAATAAGACCTTGTTACTATTACTTATTCTTGGATTGGTACTACTACTTGGTTGTATTATGGATATGGCACCCCTCATTCTGATATTAACACCCATTCTTTTACCGGTTGTCACCAGTTTAGGTATGGATCCGGTACAGTTTGGTGTCGTATTAATACTGGCACTTGCCATTGGACTTTGTACGCCGCCAGTAGGTAGCGCGCTCTTTGTCGGTTGCGCCATCGGTAAAGTATCCATAGAGAAAATGACCAAATCCTTATTGCCATTCTACGGTGTCATGGTAGCCGTATTGATACTCATAACATTTGTCCCCAGTATTGTTATGTTCATACCGAACCTGTTTCTATAAATAGACTGAAAAGTTTCAAAGTAAGATGAAAAGGAGAAAAAGATGATTGTAAGAGAACCTTCAAATTCAAAAGATGCCAAGCATTATACAACGGATCGCCTAAGAGAAGAGTTTTTAGTTCAAGACTTATTTAATCTAGGAAAGATACAGCGTGTTTATAGCCATATTGACAGAATCATCACCATGGGTTTTTGTCCAGGCGAACAGAGTCAAAAGCTGGATGAAGATATGGATGTCATGAAAACCTTAGGTGTTCATTATTTCCTAGAAAGCAGAGAACTTGGGGTCATTAATATTGGTGGTCCTGGTACCATTACAATAGATGGTACCGTACACACCATGAAGTCTCAAGATGGCCTGTATGTAGGAAAAGGCAATAAAGAAGTCATCTTTGCAAGTGATGATGTAAATAATCCCAGTAAATATTATGCTCTAAGTGCACCGGCACATATGCATTATGAAACGGTCCACATAGACATTACAAAAGCCAAACAAGTACCAATGGGTGATGCAGAGTCCGCCAATAAGAGAATTATTTTCCAATTCTTACATCCTGAAGTGCTAGAAACCTGCCAACTGAGCATGGGACTTACCAAGATGTCACCGGGGAGTGTATGGAACACCATGCCATGTCATAGTCATGAGCGCCGTATGGAAGTTTACTTCTATTTTGATTTACCACAAGAGAGTGTTGTCTTTCATTTGATGGGTGAGCCCTCAGAAACCAGACATGTCGTGTTAAGAAACGAAGAAGCAATCATAGCACCCAGTTGGTCTATACACTCAGGATGCGGTACATCTGCATACAGCTTCATATGGGGTATGGTCGGTGAGAACAAGACATTTACGGACATGGATCATATAGCAATGAAAGATCTAAGATAGGAGTGACAACATGATATTAGATAGTTTTAATTTAGAAGGCAAAGTAGCAATCGTATCCGGAAGCAGTCAAGGTCTTGGTCAAGGTATGGCAATGGCCCTTGCAGAAGCAGGTGCAGATATCGTTGGTGTGGATTATAGCGCCGGTGGAGAGACCCAGCAGTTGATTGAAGACCTAGGTCGCAAGTTCCATCATATACAAGCAGACTTGATGAAGATAGATAAGCTAGAAGCCATCGTGGCAGAGGCCGTAGAAGTATTTGGTCATGTGGATGTTCTTGTAAACAATGCAGGTACCATACGACGTGAGGACGCCATTAATTTCAGTGAAAAAGACTGGGATGATGTTATGAATCTGAATATTAAGACTGTATTCTTCTTCAGTCAAGCCGTAGCGAGACAGTTTATGAAACAAGAAACAGGTGGAAAAATCATTAACATAGCTTCCATGTTATCTTTCCAAGGCGGTATCCGGGTACCCTCCTATACAGCATCAAAAAGTGGTGTTATGGGTGTGACGCGTTTAATGGCCAATGAGTGGGCAAAAGACAATATCAATGTCAATGCCATTGCACCTGGATATATGGCAACAGCCAATACAGAAGCACTTCGTGCAGATGCAATTAGAAATGCAGCCATACTCGAGAGAATCCCTGCGAACCGTTGGGGATTACCATCAGATCTAAAAGGCCCTATTGTTTTCTTAGCCTCAGAAGCATCCTCTTATGTGAATGGATATACCATTGCTGTAGATGGTGGATGGTTAGCACGTTGATGTAGGTCCCATGAAAACCCTTCCGCAGTATATATGATTACGGCCTCCGATTGGTGCGTCCTGCACCAAAAGTCGGCGGTCAGCATCCATGCTGACTTGCTCCATCACACACACTGCTTCAAAGGAAAGTTCTTTGTTTTAGCATCATGTCTTGAAGACTGACATGATGCGTCAAAGGTACTTTCCTATGAAGTGTTCAGAAATATGAGCAAAGCTCATACCGAGGCAACGCCTCTTTTCTTACTTCCAGGAACTTCATGGTCGGTGTTGGTTAAGAGAAATATATAGAAATGATAAAAGTGAGTTGCAACCGCTAAGTTGTAGCTCACTTTTATCTTTTTTATCGGATAGTATTTGACCTGACAACAAGATAATGATAAAGTATAAGGCATAATAGGTTAATCATGAACATCTATGAGATGTAGATCATATAAACCATAAACAAGGTTAAGGAAAGTAGGCAAAATGAATAATAACTTTATTGATTTAGGGGTAGATCCAATTATTGTCAAGGCAATAGAAGAAATGGGCTTTGTATCCCCGACAAATGTACAAAGCAGAGCCATACCTCATGTATTGAATCACCAAGACTTGGTGGTCATGTCAAAGACAGGCAGTGGTAAAACCGGTGCCTTTGGTATTCCCATGTTACAGATGATGGAGGCTGATGTGGTAGGGCCTCAGGGGCTCATATTAACACCTACAAGAGAGTTGGCGGTGCAGGTGGAAAGTGACATCAGTCTAATGTCTAAATACCAAGAAGTGACCACTACAGCCGTATATGGACAACATAATATTAATATTGAAGTGGAAGCGATTAATAAAGGTGCCTCCATTGTTGTCGGAACACCGGGACGGGTATTTGACCACATTCAACGAAAAACTTTGCCAACAAAAGGGATACGATTTCTTGTATTAGATGAGGCAGACCGTATGTTGGATATGGGTTTTATCGATCAAGTGGTCAAAATCATCAAAACCTTGCCAAAGAACCGAGTGACCATGCTCTTTTCAGCAACCATGCCGGCTGAGATTCAGAGAATATGTCAGGCTTATATGAATGAGGCCACCACCATAGCCTTAGAGTCAGACACCAAAACGGTGGATGCCATTAAGCAACTGTATTATAGAGTAGAAATCAATGAAAAAAGGACCCAGTTGGATCGACTCTTAAAAGTTGAACAACCGGATAGCTGTTTGATTTTTTGTAACACCCGTTATGCCGTAGACAAAGTACAAGCTTATCTAGAAAGAAAAGGCTATATTGTGGACGCTATTCATGGCGCCAATACACAAGTGAGCCGAATGAAAACTATTGAGAAGATAAAAAAAGGTGCCCTTCAAATTGTGGTTGCTACTGATGTTGCTGCCAGAGGTTTGCATATTGATGACCTTAGTTTGGTTATTAACTACGATGTTCCTATTGAAAAAGACAGCTATGTACACCGTATCGGCCGAACCGGTCGTGCAGGCAATACTGGAAAAGCCATTACTTTGGCAACAGCAGATGATATTATGACGCTATATGAGATTGAAGAACATGTGGGTTGCTTGATTGAAGAAACAGAATTACCCACAGATGAGCAAGTGCATGAAGCTGTCGCGACTGCAACGGGCAAATGGGTAGGTATAAAACCTCCAAAGGCCCATGCAGGTAAAGATCATATGCCAAAAGAATATAAATCAAAAGATCATAAGCCAAGAGATCATAAACCTAGAGATCATAAGCCAAGAGAGTATAAACCGATGGTACAAAAGGTCATGGAAGAAAAAGCCAAGATTGTCCATGTGGCAGAGCCCATTGTGGAAAAAGTCAAGGAAAAAATCCATATACCAAATAAGCCGATTCATCATAGGAAACCTAAGTCGGAAGTCAAAGTGGAAACAGTTGTACTACCAAAGCTTGGACCCATTGAATTTAGAAAATCTTCTGAGCCGGTTAAGAAAAAGACATTTTTGGATAAAATAAGAGAAAAGTTACTTAAATAAGAATGGTAGTCATACAGCTGAGGATAAAAAGCCTCAGCTTTTTTGCTCTCTAGGAAAGTCATACACTAGCATTCAGCTTTAAAGCATAGCTGAATGCGTCAAGGTCCTTTCCTTTCGAACCGTTCAGAAATATGAGCAGAGCTCATAACGAAGCGCAGCTTCTTTTCTTGCTCTCTAGGAAAGTCATACTCTTATATTTATTATAGAAATTAATTTAATCATACGCTAAAATAATGTATGATAGGATGTGAATAGATTGTATTGAGGACAATACTCAGGAAAAATACGGAGGCTTTATATGCCAAAAAAATATTATGCAGTCAGGAAAGGGCAGAAAAAAGGTATATTTAAGACATGGGAAGAATGCCAAAGCAGTACAAAGGGCTATTCAGGCGCCGAGTTTAAAAGCTTTAAGACATTGATGGAAGCGGAAGCTTATATGGATACAAATCAGACCTCTCAAATTGAAGATGTGAATATAAATGAAGATATAATTGCTAGGGCCTATGTAGACGGGAGTTATGATCATAGTACAAAACGTTATGCAGGAGGCGCGGTCATTCTTATAGGTGAAGAAGAAATCCATATCTATGAAGCAGGTGATGATACTGAACTTGCCACAATGAGAAATGTCGCCGGAGAACTATTAGGTGCGATTAGAGCTATGGAATGGGTCTATAACCATAAAGATGCAATGGGCATTGAGAAATTAATCATCTACCATGATTATGAAGGTATAGCCAAATGGGCAACAAAAGGATGGCAGGCTAAAAAAAAGGGTACACAGCAATATGTGACCAAGTTTAATGATTTTAGCACATCTTTTCAGATTGATTTTGTAAAAGTATTGGCTCATTCCGGGGACTATTATAATGAATTAGCGGATCAATTGGCAAAAAAAGCCTTGGATATTGAAGGCATTACGTAACATTAAAATCACATTAAATTATTTTTAATGAAAAACTTATGGAAATTCATAGGAATAAAGGTTAAAATAATAACAATACAGGGTAGTTTTTAATGAGTTTTTTTTATGGGCATTTATAGAAATAGGATGTGAAGATATGATAAAAATCAAGAATGTAGGAAAAACATACGGCAATGGTAATATTGCTGTTGAGGCTCTAAAAGAGGTTGATCTGAGTATTGAAAAGGGTGAGTTCATATCTATTATGGGTCCATCAGGTTCTGGAAAATCAACGTTAATGAATCTGATTGGTTGTCTTGACCGGGTAACATGCGGAGATTATCACTTGGAAGACTTGAATGTAGCCACTTTAGATGACAATGATTTGGCGACTATACGCAATAAAAAGATTGGTTTTGTTTTCCAGTCATTCAATCTGTTGCCTAGGATTTCGGCTCTTAAAAATGTGGAATTACCCATGATCTATGCCGGTGTACACTATAAGGAACGAAAAGAACGTGGGATAGAAGCCATGAAACGGGTCGGTTTAGCAGATCGTATGGATCATAAGCCTAATGAGATGTCCGGAGGTCAAAAACAGCGCGTGGCCATAGCGAGGGCTCTAGTGAATAGGCCGGCTATTATACTTGCTGATGAGCCTACAGGAAATCTGGATTCGGTTTCATCAGAGGAAATTATGGCAGAGTTTCAAAAACTCAATGAAGAAGGGGTCACAGTCATCATTGTTACCCATGAACCGGATATTGCAGAGCATACCAAGCGTGTAATTACCTTTGCAGACGGTTATTTGACCAGCGATCGTAGGGTTGAAAAACCAATACAAGCTCTTGATATATTAAAAAAGAAAGAAAAAGCGCTCAAAGCGTCATTAAATGGAGGAAACTAGGATGAGAGATGAAGAGAACAAAATCGACACAAATGAAGTTGAAGAAACAACGGACATGAGTAACATGAATGAAATGAAAGATATGAATGAGACGAATGAGACGAACCAAATGCAAGATAGGAATGAGTTGTACGAAGATGAAGCCATAGAAGGGGAAACTACCTCGGCAATAGTCAAGATGGCAAACATAATATTTTCACCAAAGGAAGCATTCAAAGCCATCAAATCCAAACCCAACTGGTTGGTCCCTTTATTGATTACAATGTTAGCGCCTATTGTCTATTACTTGGTTTGTTGGGGACAATTTGAAGTGACCATGATTAAGGAAATTGAAAAACAGCTAGAGGGTAGCGGTCAAGTCATGACGGAAAGTATGATGGAATTGCCTTTAACCATAGCGAAAGTATCCACTTTTGTATTTACACCTATTGGTGTGATTATTGGTATGTTGGTGGTTGCGGCCTATTATTTCGTTGCTTGTAAGATTGCAAAATCTCAAGTGGGTTTCAAAAAGATTTTTTCTATGACCGTACATATTGGGATTCTTTCTGTATTTACTTGGTTGATTATGATGGTTATGACGTTACTTGCTGGTGAAATGCCTACCGTAGCGGTAACAAGCCTCTCTAGTTTATTGCCTGAATCCATGAATGGTTCCGTATTATCAGCTGTATTGGCACCGATTGAAGTCATTAGCCTTTGGAGTCTGTATATCACATTTGTAGGACTAAGGATTGTGGCACAGTTAAGCAAAAAAGCAGCAACTATCACAGTAGGGTTGTCATTTTTATTTGGGGCATCCATATCCGTCATTACTGTATTGCTGACTAATATGGCATCATCGATGCAAATGTAAGGGGTTGAAGAATTGAAGAAAAAAATCGGAATAGCTGTTCTGATCATTGGCATTATTGCTATTATGATTATTTACAATTTAAATAAAGAGACAACAGGTGAAGGTGGTTTTGGGAGCGGTAAGGCTCAAGAAGTCGAGGTAACTATCATACAACGCGATGATTTATATTCAAGTATTCTAATAACAGGCACCGTTTTAGAGAGCAATAAGTGGGAAGTTATCTCAAATGCACCTCTTCAAATTAGTGAAGTCTTGGTTGAGGTTGGCGATCATGTTACCGTGGGTCAAAAACTTTTTTCAGTAGATATGACGGATCTTGAAGCAGAGCTGAATCAGGCAAAGCTTAACTATGAAATACAAACATTACAATTGGAGAAGCTACGTAGTATATCTTCTACATCAACGGCAGCCGGTGGTGAAATCACCCTAGAAATATCTAGACTAGCCGTTAGCACTGCAGAAAAATTCTTAGTAGAACAACGTATGAACCTAGAAAAAAGTCGTATTTTATTAAATGAAGGTTTTATTTCTCAAGAAGAATTCAATACGATGACAAAAGCTGTAGAAGAAGCCGAAAACCAATTGGCGACCTCAAAATTGAATCAAAAAAGAGCAGAGGATGACTTGGTGGCACTCCTTGAGAGTAACCATCAGGCCAATCAATCTACACATATAGATGTGACCATTCAAGTAAAGAATCTTGAAAGCTTGAAAATGAACATGACCATTCTTGAAAACCAGATTAAAGAAATATCGGATTTGACTTATGCAACAGGTGAAGGCGTCATAACTGAGGTACATATTGTTGCAGGAGAACAGTCACCTACCCTTGCACCCATGTTAACATTAATGGATATGAACAAGATGAAGGTGGCAGCAAATGTGAGAGAATATGATATCAAGGACATCATATTAGGCCAAAAGGTTTTGATTACAGGAGATGCTATATCAAAATCTGCATCTGTAGAAGGTGAAGTATCATTTATCGCGCCTAAAGCGATTCAAGCTTTGGTGAATGGCAAAGAGGCAACAACCGTTCCTATTGAAATTACAATTATAAAAGACATGAATCAATTAAAACCGGGCTATACTGCAGACTGTGAGATTACCACATCCTTCAAGGAACAAGTGCTGGTGGCTTCCTATGATATGTTCAGAGATGATCGAGACAACAATAAGTTGGCCTATGTGGTTATGGATAATGGCACTATAGAAGAGAGAGTTGTCATACTAGGCATTACGGCGGATTTTGACGCAGAGGTTTTGGAAGGGCTAAAAGAAGGTGAGTTAGTTATTAATAACCCATCACTTAGTCTAAAAGATGGTATGAAGGTGAAAGTTATAAATGACCTAGAGAAAGAAGGCATGTAGTATGCATTTGACAGAAAACTTCAAACAAGCGTTCTTAAGCCTGACCACCAATAAGCTACGGTCAATTCTAACGATGCTTGGTATTATCATGGGTGTTTTCTCTATTGTTGCCATTATGGCCATTAGTAATGCTACCAAGGTTTACATTTCTTCGGAACTTGGAAAACTAGGTGCAAATACCATTATCATACAGGCCACCGGTTCAGACTTGGAAGACCGGGATCGACTGACCATGAAAGATATGGACAGCATTGTCAGAGGCGTGGATGAAGTTGAGAACATTACAGCTGCAGTGACTTTTTACTCCAGTATTCGCTTGGAGGAGGGGAATCGTGACGCTTTAATAGCAGGTGTCACCTCACAATATACAAGCTTTCAAACCATTGATCTACTTGAAGGAAGATTCATATCAGGATCGGATATTGATGGTCAAAGAAGGGTCATTATTGTACCGGACACCTTTGCCAGAGAATATTTTAATAGAACAGATATTTTGGGAGAAGAAGTTAGGTTGACCAATTACTATGGTGACATTATGAAGTTGAAAGTAATTGGTGTCTTAAACACTGAGGACGACTTATTTTCTTCCTTATTGCAAGGCATTGAGTTTCCTGTGGAAGTAATTGCCCCTATCACGACCATGCAATCATTTTTTGGTACAGAATATGTGGATCAGATTCAGGTCTCCATCAATCCGGAAGCCAACCTTGCATCAGCAGGTAGTCGAATCATAAGGTTGCTAGAATTTGTTCATGACAATCAGGACAAATATTTGGCCACAAGTGTCGAGGATATACAAAAGTCAGTTAGTGGCATACTGAATGTAATCTCGATGGTATTATTGGTTATTGCAATTATTACTTTAATTGTTGGTGGTATAGGCATCATCAACATATTATTGGTTTCGGTTACAGAACGTATCAGGGAAATAGGTATACGAAAAGCGATCGGTGCCAAAAAAAAGGATATTGTACTGCAGTTTTTAACAGAATCCATATTAATGACCGGTTTTAGTGGGCTGATTGGTATTTTTCTTGGCGTTTTAACAGGCGCCATCATATCCAGCGTAATAAAGATACCACCGGTAGTGGACATTAAGACCACCTTAATTGCATTTGCCGGTTCAATCTTACTGGGTATTATCTTTGGTGTTTATCCAGCAAAAAAAGCAGCAGACCTTGACCCCATCGAATCATTAAGGTACGAGTAGTGAAATTTAAGTTGCCTTATCAATATAGTTGAACTTTTCGCATTCAAGTATAGTTGCAACGCATCAATGCAATCTATATCTTGAATACGATTAGTGAAACTTTGATAAGACGACTTAAATTAGTAAGTTGCCAAAAAAACCCTCCTAATCTATTAATGTTTTTCGATAATAGTACGATATAAATAAGAGAATACGATGATAATGGGGTGGCACAATGTTTAGAGGTCTTTATACAGCTTATACAGGTATGAGAAGTCAACAAGAAAAGATGGATACCATCTCTAATAATCTTGCAAATGTAGATACAGCAGGCTATAAAAAAGATCAAGTCGTTTTAGCATCATTTAAGGAAATGTTAACTCTAAAAATAAATGACCCTGAAGTACCATATAGTAAAGCCATCGGTAAAATGAGCCTTGGTGTTAAGGTAGAAGAAATACATACGGACCATCTACAAGGTTCTATGAAACAGACTGACGAGAGCCTAAATGTAGCCCTTCAAGGTCAGGGCATGATTAAGGTCGGACGTATGAATGAAGATGGAACAATGACCCAAAGATATACGAGAGACGGTTCATTTATGTTGGATCAAGAAGGACGCTTGGTCACAAGCGATGGACTATTTGTTCTTGGTGAAGAAAATGCAGTGCTCACTTTGGACCGACAAGATGTGCGTATTAATAAAGATGGTACCATATATTCAAATGAAGTACGTTTGGGTCAGATACAGATTGTCGGCATAGAAGACACAAAAACCCTTCGAAAAGAGGGTGGAAGTTTATATTTCGGGGCAGAAGATACAGTGGAAGTTCCATTTGAGGGAACTTTGGAACAAGGGTTTTTAGAAAGTTCTAATGCTAATAGTATTGAAGAGATGATTAACATGATTAATGTCATGCGTACATATGAATCCAATCAGAAAATTATTCAGACTTACGATGCAACCATGGAGAAAGTGGTTAACAACGTTGGTTCAATTAGATAGAAAAATGAACAGTCATGAACGTGTAAGAGCCTAAAGGAGGTAAATGTAATATGATGAGATCGTTATGGACCGCTGCATCCGGTATGAAAACCCAGCAGGCAACCGTTGACAGTATAGCCAATAACCTATCTAATGTAAATACGGTAGGCTTTAAGAAAGAACGTTTAGAATTCAAATCCTTATTATATGAAACGATGAAAAATGCAGGCGATATTGCTAATGGCGGTAGTCCGGTTAATTTACAAGTCGGTCACGGTGTACGAACGGTTGCTTCTGTCAAATCTTTTACCCAAGGAACTTTTGAACGTACAGAAGGTCCTCTTGATTTTGCCATAGAGGGAGACGGTTTCTTTACTCTTATGGATGTGAATGGGAATCCAATCTTTACAAGAGACGGAAGCTTTAAGACATCTATTTTAGATGGGGAACTTATGTTAACGAGTTCAACAGGTCGACCCGTCTTAGGTATTGATGGTGAACCTATCGTTTTTGATGAAACCGTCGTAGCGAACAAGTTGTCCGTAGATGAACAAGGGATTTTCTCGACAATTGTTGATGGTGATCGTGTAGACCTTGGCATACAATTACAAGTGGTACAGTTTCAGAACCCCCAAGGACTTAAAACCATCGGTGGTGGCTTCTATGAGCAGACGGTTGCCTCAGGGGTTCCCATTATAGAAGTTGAAAATGAAGATATGGAAGGTAGTATGGTCGTTCAAGGTGCTTTAGAAGCATCCAATGTCCAGGCAGTTGAGGAAATGGTTAAATTGATTGTTGCTCAAAGAGCCTATGAGTTAAGTTCAAAAGCAATTCAGAGTTCAGATGAAATGTTACAACGTGCCAATGAATTGAAGCGGTAGGTGAATAAAATGGATATTAGCGGACTGGGTAGTGGTTTTTTAAATTCTTTAACAAGTGCTGAGACAGTAAAAAGCAAAGTCGAAGATGAAGACTTTCAGAACATTATAAAAAGGGCGATGGAAAATAAAGATGACGAAGCCTTGAAAGATGCCTGTGCAGAATTCGAATCATACTATTTGAATAAGGTGTTTACTGAGATGCGTAAATCTATCCCAAAATCCGGTCTTTATGAAGAAACCCAAGGTCGAAAAATCTATGAAGATATGCTTTATGAAGCCTATTCCAAGGAAATATCCAAAGGACAAGGGGCAGGCATTAAGGACATGTTATTTCAGCAGTTAAAGAAATGAGAATAAAAAATAAGAATAATAATAAATAGGCATGAACAAATAAGACTGCGCTTCTTAGGGAATAGGAAAGCAGTCTTTCTATTTGGGTATATTTCATGTTATAATACGAAAACAGACGCAATAACAAAAGGCTAGGAGAAAAGACAATGGTCAAAATCATGGCGGTGATCATGGGCATACTCTATTATTCAACTCAACTTTATAGTGGCATTCAGTATGAAGTCATACGGCGTGTGCATCCCTTGAAACCGGAAGTGATTCGTGTTCTGGATATAGATATGAATAATCAGCATATACGAGTGGAAAACGGTTTATCTTTTGGTATATTATATGGCTTTGAGACCACTTCAGCTATGGTCAAGGATAATCAAGCTACCATTGGTGTTAATGGCATGTTCTATAATGACTTAGGTTTACCTTATGGTCTGATGGTCCATAACGGGAAGCCGATACGTGCTCAGTTCATTGGTACTCCAACAGTGCTGATAGATACAGATAACCAAGTTACTATAGAAGATGTACAGTTGAAGGCATTTATATCCATACAGAGTCGGAAAATTGAGCTGTTTGGATTCAACAGTATGGTGCCGGATGGGAAATGGGTTCTGTTTGATAAGGTATATGGTAAGACCACAAGAGTCAGACGATTAAGTACCAACTATATGATTCGTGAGAATCGAATAGTGGATATAATTGTAACAGATCAGCCGGTGGAACTTGAGGGTTGGGATCATGTTTTAACCTTTGTAGGTGAGTATCGCACCATAAAAATCGGGGATTTATTTAAGCTGGAACTGGATTATGGATTACATGATATTGAAGTTAAGGAAGCATTTGGGACAGGTGCATGGTTAGTAAAAAACGGAGAGAATGTATCCAAAGAATATGAGTTATTTATGGGTTATACCACAGCCTATCAACCAAGAACATTGGTGGGTGTGACCAATGACAACCATTTGATATTAGTTGTTGTAGATGGGCGTCTTGAGGGGAAAAGCCTTGGTATGTCAGGACAAGAATCAGCGAAGCTGATGTTAGAGCTTGGCTGTATACAGGCTGCCTATTTAGACGGAGGGTCTTCGTCTACGTTGATCATGAACAATAAAGTCATCAATGAACCATCAGGCGGCAAAGAAAGAGCAGTGGCCCACAGTATTTTGATATTTGTAGACAAATAGGATTTAGAGAAACTTAGTATTGGAGCTTTAACTATGTAGTAATAGTGTTAGTAATAACATAAAAAATATGTTATAATCGATTTTGATTATTTTCCTAAGTTGGAAAACCAATCTGCTAAAATCAATGTGAGATACACGATGGAGAGGTCTATATGAATACAGAATTATTATGGATTATGGTATTATCTGCTGTTCCCGTACTTGAGCAAAAAGCAGCTATTCCGTTAGCTTTATCCTTGGGTTATTCGGATATTGTAACTTATAGTATTACCCTAATTGGTGCCATATTACCGGCGCCATTTATCATGCTCTTTATACCAAAGGTATTTGAATTTCTTAAGCGATTTGATAAATTAGGACGCCTAGTAAAATGGTATGAGAAAAGTGCTATGAAGCGGGGAAAGAATATTGTTAAATATGAATTGTTGGGGCTTCTTATGTTTGTAGCGTTTCCTTTGCCACTTACAGGTGTATGGACAGGTTCGGCGGTTGCAGCCATGTTGAAGCTTGATTTCAAGAAAGCCTTTCCTACGGTCATACTGGGTGCCATGATTTGTGGCCTCATACTTATGTTGGTTTTTAAAGGTGCAGTATCATTATTTTGGATTCATGGTTAAAGTATCAAAAAATAACCATCATTGGTCAAAGTGTCAAAACTAAGTTTCACTAAATTCAAATACAATATATAGATTACATTGATACATTTGTAACTATATATTGTATTTGAAAGCTCAACTATATAGTTTTAACACTTTAACCATCATTAGAACAATTGAGAATTAGGAGGAAATACAATGACAAGAAGATTATTTACATCTGAGTCAGTAACAGAAGGTCACCCGGACAAAGTCTGTGATCAAATATCAGATGCAGTACTGGATGCTATATTAGCTCAAGACCCTAATGCCAGAGTGGCTTGTGAAACAGCGGTGACCACAGGTATGGTTTTGGTTATGGGAGAGATAACAACGGATTGTTACGTGGATATACCGAAAGTTGTACGTAATAAGGTTCGAGAGATAGGGTACACAAGTGCTCATTATGGATTTGATGCAGAAACCTGTGCAGTGTTAGTCAGCATAGACGAGCAGTCATCGGATATCGCCATGGGTGTTGATGAAGCATTAGAAGTTAGAATGGGCGAAGAAGAGGATGAAGGAACAGGTGCCGGTGATCAAGGTATGATGATTGGTTTTGCCTGTGATGAGACAGAAGAACTGATGCCACTTCCTATATCTCTTGCTCATAAATTATCAAAAAAACTGGCAGACGTACGTAAATCAGGACTACTTAAATACCTAAGACCGGACGGCAAATCACAGGTTACAGTAGAATATATAGATGACAAACCTGTTAGAGTGGACACAATCGTCATCTCGACACAACATGATGAGGAAGTAACACAAGCTCAAATCAAAGAAGATTTGATCAGAGAAGTGGTGCATGCTGTTGTTCCGGAGGCATTGCTAGATGATAAGACCAAGTTCTTTATTAATCCTACAGGTCGATTTGTTATTGGTGGACCTCAAGGAGACTCGGGATTAACAGGGCGTAAGATTATCGTGGATACTTATGGTGGTTATGCCAGTCACGGTGGTGGTGCTTTTTCAGGAAAAGACCCAACCAAAGTAGACCGATCAGCCGCTTATGCAGCTCGTTATGTGGCAAAGAATATCGTTGCAGCGGGCATCGCCAAAAAATGTGAGATTGAATTGGCCTACGCTATTGGTGTAGCCCACCCTGTATCCATATATGTGAACAGTCACGGCACCGGTATCATCACCGATGAAGCCATCACAGCACTCATTGAAGCACATTTTGACCTAAGACCGGCGGCTATTATTAAGAGTCTAGGACTAAGAAGACCCATATACGCTCAAACAGCAGCCTATGGACATTTTGGTCGTACGGACATCGATGTACCTTGGGAAAAATTAGATAAGGTGGCTATGCTTAAGGCAGCTATAACAAAATAAACAGTTTTGACGCCTTTACCATTTAAGAAAGTAGATTCGTATGAATCTGCTTTTTTAATACCGTTATTCCATAGACCATTAAACCTAACATATGATAGAATAAATAGACGGTTAAAGTGTCAAGACTAAGTTCTCGAATAAGTTTTGACACTTTACCCTTGGATTGAATCAAAAGAGGTGGACGGATGGAAAGAATTGAAGGCACAGTAGAAGATATCATATATCGCAATGAAGACAATGGTTACACGGTGCTAACAGTTGCAACCAAAGATGATGAATTAACCGTTGTAGGGCTTATGTATGGCATCACAGTAGGGGAACATATAGTAGCTGAAGGTGAATACACCTCCCATAATATCTATGGCAAGCAGCTTCAAGTGAGCCATATTGAGACCAATATGCCAGGTGAAGCAGCAGCGATTGAGAGATACTTGGGTTCCGGTGCGATTAAAGGCATTGGGCCATCTTTAGCAACTAAGATTGTAGAACGGTTTAAGGAAGATACATTTTTTACTATAGAAAGCGAACCCTTGAAGTTGGCTGAGATTAAAGGTATTAGCGAAAAAATGGCACAGAACATTGCTACAATCTTCTATGAGCAAAGAAGTATGCGCCAGGTTGTTATATTCTTACAAGAATATGGTTTGTCATTAACCTATGCACTAAAAATCTATGGTGAATATAAAGAAAGAACCTATGACATCGTCAAAAAGAACCCATACGTGTTGGCAGAAGACATACAAGGTATATCTTTTAGGATGGCCGACGACATTGCAGAGAAGATTGGCATAGAGAAAACCTCTGACTTCAGAATGATGGCGGCTATCAAGCATGTCTTAATGCGAAGTGCCTTGGATGGGCATACCTATCTTGTAAGAGAACGGCTTATTGAGCTGACAACAGAGTTGTTAATCATCGAAGTACTCGATTTTGACTATGCGTTTATGAACTTGCAACTAAATGGTCATATCATGATTGAGGAAATAGAAGGAAAAGTTTGTATTTTCTTAACATCTTTTGATAATATGGAAAAGTATATTGCTGCGAAGTTGTTTGAATTGACCCATGTCAGTCTAGAACAACATGATTATACGGACAAAGAGATTGAACATATAGAAAAGGAGATGGGGATTTGCTTCGATGAGAATCAAAAAAACGCCATCACCCAAGCTTTGACCTGTGGCACATTAGTTATTACAGGCGGTCCGGGTACAGGAAAAACCACGACTCTAAATGCTATTATTAAGCTTTTTGACGAAAGAAGACAAGAAGTACTTTTGGCAGCGCCTACTGGAAGAGCTGCAAAACGTATGTCAGAGACCACCGGAAGAAGTGCAAAAACCATCCATCGCCTATTGGAAATCAGCGGTGGCGCTGAAGGGCATCAGAGATTTGAACGTAATGAAGACTACCCTATTGAAGCAGATGTTATCATCATTGATGAAACATCTATGATGGATACGGTACTAACCTATCACCTTCTAAAGGCCATTGTACCGGGTACCAGAGTCATTTTTGTTGGTGACCAGGACCAACTACCTTCTGTCGGCCCCGGTAATGTACTGAAAGATATCATTCACTCCGGTTACATCCATACCGTAAAGCTTAAGCAGATCTTCAGACAGGCCGGAGAAAGCCATATTGTCGTCAATGCTCATAAAATTAATTCGGGTGAAATGATTGACTTAACCAATAATACCAAAGATTTCTTCTTTGTCAGACGACAGGATCCAAGACAAGTAATCGGGGAGATTATTACCTTAATCAAGTCAAGGCTACCCAAATTTGCTGGGCTTGAGAGTTCAGACGGCATTCAGATTCTGACACCCACACGTAAAGGATTGCTAGGTGTAGATAACCTGAATCTGGAGTTGCAAAAAAATTTAAACCCGCCTTCAAAAGACAAAACAGAAAAAACATATGGTACTCGTTTGTTTAGAGAAGGTGATAAGGTGATGCAGATTAAGAACAACTATAACATCAGTTGGCGCATCATGAGTGACTATGGCTTTACAGTAGATGAAGGCTTAGGTGTTTTTAATGGTGACATGGGTCAAATAATAGAAATAAATCTATATACTGAAAAGATAAAAGTACTATTTGATGATGACCGAATGGTTTACTATGAATTCAAAGGTCTAGATGAGTTGGACCTAGCCTATGCAGTGACGATTCATAAATCCCAAGGTAGTGAATATCCTATTGTTATCATGCCGATGTTCAAAGGACCGGCATTATTGTTAAATCGGAACCTATTGTATACAGGTATTACTAGAGCCAAGAGATATGTGGTATTGGTGGGTGATGAGCAGGTCATCATGCAGATGATACACAATAAAAGGGAAATGCTTAGAAATTCGGCATTAAAACAACGTTTATTGGAGGTGTTTTCTGTAAAATGAAACTTATAGTATCCACAATATGGAAGCATCTGTTAACGTTGCTTTACCCGAATTTTTGCCTTTTATGTGAAGAAACCTTAGATTATAGCAATGATAAAGCCCTATGTCCACACTGTGAAGGCAATCATCCACATTTGAGTGAAGATCTTTGTAATATTTGCGGGAAACCCTTAGCTGATTCTTTCGACTTAATATGTTATGATTGTGGTAAAAGAGCCCATTTTTTTGAAGAAGGTCGTAGCTTATGGGTTTATGAAGGTTTAGTTAAGCAAAGCATTTATGATTACAAATACAAAAAACGAAAAGAATATGGCTTATTATTTGCTAAAGAGTTGATTAGGTATTATAATGAAACTATTAGATGGGAAGTGGATATGGTATTACCTATACCTTTGCATAAGCATCGGCTAAGGGAACGTGGCTTTAATCAGACTGAACTTATGGTAAAGTATTTTGCAAAAAGCTTTGACTTGCAGGTTGGTGGGCAAAAGGTCTTATGGCGCGATAAACCGACAGATCCTCAAAAAGCCTTATCGGATAGGGGGAGATGGGACAATATGCAGGAAGCTTTTTTTGCAAGTAAAACACATGTAGAGGGGAAAACCATTTTACTCATCGATGATATTTATACAACAGGCTCAACCATGGATGCTTGTGCCAAAGCATTAAAGATTCAAGGTGCAAAAGCGGTCTACTGTTTATCCATAGCTATTGGGAGAGGGATGTAGAATAGACCAAGTACACCTGAAATAATTCGAGAATCATGGAGGTGTTAGAATGAATGTGAAAAATTGTGTCAAATGTGGTAAGATTTTTAATTATTTAAGTGGTAGACCTATTTGCCCGGCTTGTGTTAAAAATCTAGAAGAGGAGTTCAAAACAGTCAGAACCTATGTAAAACGTAATCCAAATTCATCCATTGCTGAGGTGGCAGAAGTCAATGAGGTGGACATCAAACAAATCAAGCAGTGGATCAGAGAGGAAAAATTATCCTTTTCTAAAGACTCTGCTGTCGGTATTGATTGTGAACTCTGTGGTGTAACCATTAAGACAGGACGTTTTTGTGACACGTGTAAAAAATCCGTTACCAATGATTTGAACAACGCTTATGATCGACCTAAAAAGGTGGAGGAGAACCCCTTTGCCAACCAGAAAAAGGAAACGAAAATGCGCTTTATGA
>PGZS01000204.1 GCA_002841435.1 Firmicutes bacterium HGW-Firmicutes-3
CATCAATGCCGACTACGATGGCTTCGCTGCCAAACTTTCTCACAGCCTCTAGAACAAGGTCGGGATTTTTTATGGCAACTGTACCTAGAATCACTCTAGCAATCCCAACAGATAACCGTTCTTCAATATCTTCAAGTGACCTGATACCACCACCTGTTTGCACAGGTATATGAACACTTTTTACGATATTTGAAATGGTTTCTCTGTTTTTCCATGTGCCATCTTGTGCGCCATCAAGATCCACAACATGAATATAAGTGGCACCGGCATCTTCCCATTGTTTCGCAACTTGGACTGGGTCCTTATCATAAACCGTTTCCTTTTTATAGTCACCTTGCACGAGACGTACTGCCTGACCGTTAATAATATCTATTGCAGGATATAACCTCATAATTGTCCTCTTTTCTACTTTAACCTAACTTATTTAGAAATAAGCAAAATTCTCCAAGATTTTTAAACCTACATCACCACTTTTTTCAGGATGAAACTGTAATCCGTATATATTGCCTTGTTGAGCAGCGATCTGAATATCTTTACCGTAATAAGTCGTCGCAGAAACGACATCCTCATCCGTTTCCAAATGATAGGAATGGACAAAATACACATAAGCTTCTTCAGGTAACCCAGTAAATAAGGGTGCTCTTTTTTGTATATGAAGTGCGTTCCATCCCATATGAGGAATTTTAAGATTATCAACTTCTAGCTTTATGATTTTTCCTTTAATAAGTCCAAGACCGGCATGGCTGCCAAATTCTGTGCTGGTATCAAAGAGTAATTGCATGCCAAGGCATATACCCAGAACCGGTTTCCCTTCGGCTTTAACTTCCATAAGCATTTGATCCAGCCCTTTATCTCGAAGGCGTTCTATAGCGTCTTTAAAAGCACCTACACCGGGTAAAATGAGCTTATCTGCGGTTTTTAAGACTTCCTTATCTGAAGAAGTGAAATGTTTTACACCAATAAATTTTAGTGCATTACTTACACTTTGCAGATTACCCATACCGTAATCAATAATACCTATAATCATATGAACACCTCTATTCCAACATGCCTTTGGTTGATCTGGTTCCTTTGATACGTGCATCAAAAAGAGTAGCTTGATCAAGGGCATTACCAAAAGCCTTAAAGATACCTTCTATGATATGATGGTTGTTAGAACCATCTAGCAATTTGATATGTAAATTCATTCCCGCATGTACAGCAACCGCCATGAAGAATTCCTTAACCATTTCCACATCCATATCCCCAAGACGAAGTGCTGTCAGCGCCACATCGAAGTTCAAGTATGGCCTGCCGGATAAGTCCAGTGCACACAAGACTAAAGTCTCGTCCATCGGCAAGATACATGACCCATAGCGTTTGATGCCAACTTTATCGCCGATGGCTTCACGGATACATTTACCAAGAACAATACCTATATCTTCTATTGAATGATGGCAATCTACTTCTAAGTCACCATTACAAGTCACTTCCAGATCGAAAAAACCATGTTTGGCAATATGGGTCAACATATGATCGAAGAACCCAATACCCGTCTTCAAAGTTGATTGACCGGATCCGTCAATGTTGAGCATCATCTCAATGTTTGTTTCATTTGTCTTTCGATTCATCGTGCATAAACGATTTGTCATAACTCCTCCTTAGGTTCATAAGCCTTTATTAATGCCATGAGACGTCTGTTCTCGTCCTCTGTGCCTATGGTAACACGCATATGATAGGCAAGTCTACCTGTAACACCATAACCTCTTATTAAGACTCTATGACTTTGTAGATGGTCCATTAAATCTGTGTTCTTAATTTTAACAAGAATAAAGTTTGCCTTTGAGGGATAGACCCTTTCAAAACAATCACTACTCAAGAAAAATTGATACATTTTTTCTTTTTCATTCTTAATTCTAAGAATTAAATCGTTATAGTAATCCAGATCTTCTAATATGAAGGTTGCAACTGCCTGAGAAAATGCGGATAGATTATAAGGTGGTTTTGCTATATTGACCACCTCAATCATCTCCATACTGGCAATGCCATACCCAATTCTAAGACCTGCTATCCCATATGCTTTGGAAAAAGTCTTTAACACAATAAGATGGCTGTAATCAGGAATAAAAGAAACCATAGAGTCACCATCAAATTCCTCATAGGCTTCGTCAACAATAACCGGACAGTCTACATGGTCTAAAATACGTTTTATACCTTCAGATGAAGCTTTATTACCTGTAGGGTTATTGGGTGTACAGATAAAGATCAGCTTAGGTTTATGCTCCTCATAGGCTTTTAGGATTAAATCATAATCATAATCAAAAGCATCATCTAGTTCATAGGTTATGACCTTGCCATGATTGAGTAAGGTTGATAAGCCATACATACTAAATGAGGGATTTGGTACAAGAACACCATCACCCGGTTCTATAAATACTTTAATGATCAATTCAATAAGTTGATCCGACCCTACTGTACATATGATTTCATTTTCAGAAACACCATGATACGCACCAAGCTTTTGTCTTAGTTCATGTACATCTGTGTCCGGATAACGGGTTAAGTGATCTTTCTCTTCATCTAACCATGATTTGATTTTTTCAAGGACATATGGGCTATGGACATGAGGGTTTTCATTGGCATCCAATTTCATATCATAGGTCATCAGGGGTGCATGATAAGGTTCAAAGTCCAATAAGTCCTTACGCATGTAATCCTTAATCATTTTCAAACCTCACTTTGATGGAATTAGCATGAGCATCCAAATCTTCTGATTCTGCAAAATAGATCACATCATCACTCAGTGCTTTTAGTGCGTCCCGTCCAAAAAATGTAATACTGGATTTCTTGATAAAATCATCCACGGATAAAGGTGAAAAGAACTTTGCCGTTGCATTGGTAGGCAGTACATGATTCGGTCCAGCCATATAGTCCCCAAGGGGTTCCGGTGTATAGTTACCAAGGAATATAGCACCGGCATTTTTTATATAAGGCATTAATTCAAAAGGATTCTTCGTACAGATTTCCAAATGCTCCGGTGCAATCTCATTGCTGATGTTTACGGCATCTTGTAAAGTATCGACAATAATGGTTACACCATAATTATTCAGTGAAGCTTCAATGATATCCTTACGCTTTAAATACGCGGTTTGTCGCTCGATTTCTTCCTTTACTTTCTTAGCGATATCTTGACTTGTCGTAATCAGTACAGATGAAGCCAGTTCATCATGTTCCGATTGGGACAAGAGATCGGCTGCTATGTATTTGGGGTTGGACGTTTCATCTGCGATAACCAATACCTCTGATGGACCTGCTATAGAGTCGATACTGACATGACCGTAAACAGCTTTTTTTGCTAAAGCAACAAAAATATTACCCGGTCCAACGATTTTATCGACTTTTCTAATGGTTTCCGTTCCAAAAGCCAGTGCAGCGATAGCTTGAGCACCACCCATTTTATAGATCGTCTCAATACCGCATATATCTGCAGCCACAAGAATTTGCGGGTTGATATTACCAGTCGCATCCGGCGGTGTGGTAACGACGATTTCTTTAACACCTGCTACCAAAGCCGGAACCACATCCATAATTACAGAAGATGTATAAACGGCTTTACCACCTGGAACATAGACACCTACCCGCTCAAGGGGTGTTATTTTTTGTCCCATGATGCTGCCGTCTTCTTCTGTATCG
>PGZS01000205.1 GCA_002841435.1 Firmicutes bacterium HGW-Firmicutes-3
TTGGAAGAAGATGACGGAACGGTCATCTTTATCGTGTCCTACTAAAGAATCCATAGTCAAATTCAACTTGCTCATATCAAAATCATCATTGGCCCAACGGATAAATCGATAAGGCATACGCTGGGTATTGATTTCTACCCCATATTCATGGGTGAGGCGGTATTCTAATACTTCAAATTGAAGCACACCAACAACACCTACAATCAACTCTTCAGTCCCGGCAAAAGGTCTGCGATAGACCTGAATTGTACCTTCTTGAGCCAATTGATTTAACCCCTTTAAGAATTGTTTTCTTTTCATCGCATTGATGGTCGAGATCTTCATGAAGAACTCAGGTGCAAATTGGGGAATACCTTCATATTCAAGGGGTATATTATCAAAGGTTAACGTATCGCCGATATTAAAAATACCCGGATCATGTAAACCGATAATATCTCCTGAGTAAGCGGATTCAACAATGACCCTGTCTTGTGCCATAAACTGTTGAGGTTGAGCTAGTTTGACTTTTTTACCCATATTCACATGATTAACGGTCATGCCTTTTTCATATTGACCGGAACAGATTCTAAGGAATGCGATACGGTCTCTATGGTTAGGGTCCATGTTGGCTTGAATTTTAAAGATAAAACCTGTAAAATTTTTATCTTCAGGGTCAATAAAGCCAAGATTACTTTTTCTGGCCATTGGTGGTGGTGTAATACTAAGAAAGCTTTGGAGAAAAGGTTCTACACCAAAATTCGTCAAAGCACTTCCAAAATAGACCGGTGTTAATTCACCGCTCATAATCTTATGAAGATCAAAATCGTCTCCAGCCATATCAAGTAATTCTATATCTTCTAATAGTTTATCATGTAAGTCAGAACCTAGTAAAAGTCTAAAAGCCTCATCGGTGACGTCTCCGGTGACGATGTTGGCCATGGACTGACCATGATTACCTTCATTAAACAGTTCAATACGTTTTTCTAAACGGTTGTAAACACCACGAAAGTCCTTACCGTTACCGATAGGCCAGTCTACGGGGTAAGAGCGTATGCCTAGGGCTTCTTCCAAATCATCAATTAGATCAAATGGGTCTCGACCTAATCGGTCCATTTTATTAATAAAAGTAAAAATCGGAATACCACGCATTTTACAGACTTGAAAAAGCTTTTTGGTTTGTGCCTCAACACCCTTATTACTATCGATGACCATAACAGCACTATCAGCAGCAATAAGCGTACGATACGTGTCTTCACTAAAATCTTGATGCCCTGGAGTATCCAAGATGTTGATGCAATGGTTTTGGTAGTTGAATTGGAGTACGGAGGAGGTGACGGATATACCTCTTTGCTTTTCAATTTCCATCCAGTCAGAGACGGCATGTTTGTTAGAACGTCTGGATTTTACAGAGCCTGCCTCACGAATAGCACCACCATAAAGTAAGAATTTTTCTGTTAAGGTCGTTTTTCCTGCATCTGGGTGGGAGATGATGGCGAATGTACGCCTTCTTTGAATTTCTTCATTGTAATTGTATTTCTTATTTGACATGAGAAAGCCTTTCTATTAAAAGTTCAACGCCCTTATGGGCAATAAGCTACATACTTACTTCAATGATGGTATAACGTATGAAGGAGATTGTCAATTAGAATGTACAAATTCATTATCAAGATCATTCATATATTGGAAAAGTCCTTCTGCCCATTTAACAGCATCAATATAATCGAGAGAAAGTTGGTGGAGGTCGTATTCTATCATATCCGCATATGCTTCAAGTTTAGAAAAATCACCTTGCTCATAAGCCAAACACAATTGGTATGGATAGAGATAAAGGTTTTCTTCGCCTAGAAAGGTTTTCTTAACGTCCGGTGTCAGAGGAAGATTTTTCACGACTTCGGCCATAGGTTCTTGAAGTAGAACATCGATGACGGATAGGATGCCCATCAAAGCCAGTTCATCTTCATGACCTTCTAACGAAGCAGCATGAAAAGCCATATACTCTAAAAACTTGGATCGTATCATAGCGGTCTTGACCAATTCTGTTGCATGAGATTTGCTTAGATTTTGTAGAGAAGCCAAAGAGAGCCATTTACTAAAAGCATTGATCCCAAGTATGGAAAGAGCTTGGTGTACAGATTCGATCTGAGTGCCAAGTGAAAAGCTAGAGTTAACGATACGCAATAATTTATAAGTTAAAAAAACATCGATTTCAATGATGCGGGTAATTTTTTTAAAATCCGGCTCTGACTCTTGAAGGGCATCAAATAGACGTAGAAACTGGGATGAACTTCCTGTAAGGTCCTTGCTTTTAATCATATGAGGTCTAGCAAAAAAATAACCTTGAAAGTAATCGAAACCCAGTTTTTTAGCCCATTCAAAATCTTCGTGGGTTTCGACTTTTTCTGCAAGGAGCAACTTGCCTTGCTTTCTATATTTGTAGCATATTTTTTGAATGTCGTCTCTAGAGTTATTTAAAAAATCTACTTTAATGATTTGAGACAGATTTAATATTTCATGGTAAGGATAGTCCAAGACAAAGTCATCAATTGCAATTGTATAACCGTCTCGTCTAAGCCTTTCTAGTTTTTCTAAGGTGTGAGGTTCCGGCTTTACATCCTCCAAGATCTCAATGACTACGTTTTTTGTAGAAAGTAACTGGGGAATATCCGAATGAATTAAGCGGGCATCAAAATTAATAAAAGCCGTCGACTGTCCAACCAAATGATCGATACCAAAGTGAAAGTAGCTGTTCATGAGAAGTATAGCAGTGGCGATATTTGACGCAATGTTTGTATTAAAATAATTCTTGTCACTATCACGATATAAAAGTTCATACGCAATCACGGCAAGATTTCTATTGAAGATGGGCTGTCTGGCAACAAAAATATCCATTTTAGGACCTCCGTATAATAAGGCTATGGTAAATGCCTGCTGGTACTGATGTGGTATCGACCGGTATATGAGGAATTTAGCCTAAGTAAATTAGACGAGATAGTCTTATTGTACTATAAAAACAGTGACTTGTCACATAAAAAAGAGGCGTTGTTTCATTAATAAGCAGAAATAAAAAAGACGGTTTCATTTTCAGTTAAAATGTAAACCGTCCAAATTCTATTCTTTGGATTTGATGGCAATGTTTAGTTCTAAGGCATAGTCACCAGCGTAAGTCAAAGGAACACAAATAGTTTTAGCGTCACTAACCGTAATGGTCATGTCTTTTCCGACTAAAATAGATGGTGGCGTGATATCAATGATGATACCTTGCGTAGAAAAAATAGTTGCGGTATTACCAAGAATCATGTTGGCCAGTTCACTTATAGCACTTGCGGCCATATCATTCAGTTCAGTAACGGGCATACCCATCATCATATGTGAAGCAATGTTGCAAGCGGTCTCATTGGACATACTAAGTATAACTTGTCCTGTAAGCTGGCCGGTTATACCCACTAAGATAACAAATTTGTTACCTTCAAAAACTGTTTTTGTCAGATAGGGCTTACCCATCTCTGTATCGATATTGCAAAAATCTTTCATGACCCTCTTAGATGCAGTGATGAAAGGATTGATATATTCAACATTTGCCATGGTTTATCCTCCTAAATCGAATGTAATTGACTTCATGATTATAACATGAAAATATTAGCATTGACA
>PGZS01000206.1 GCA_002841435.1 Firmicutes bacterium HGW-Firmicutes-3
TATCCAACGTTTTTTTCTTCATCTCGTACCGATCAATGTCCTGGATATCAATAACCCTTGAAAAATTGTAGATTAAGTTATTATTACAGATATAAGCCGCATTGTGGAACATCGATAGATACCAGATAACAGGAATAAAACCGTAGATAATTATATGATGCTGCTTATCGGAATTCGTATTGGTAAGATTTAATAAGCCAATAATGTACAACAGCTTTCCCAACAAAATTTGAACATAGCCGGAATAATTACTGATACTTAGCTTACCTTCATAGGGATATTTAAAGATAATTCTAAATCTCAGATTGATATACGTGAATATGATGGCAAAGCCAATCAAAATTATGGTGTCAATAGGATTATCAACCTGAAACAATAAGTAGACCGATAATCCCAGGATAATGATCAATAATCCCAAATCCAGATAGTATTGTTTTTTCATTTTAAAGCACCTCCGCCATTAAAATTTCCAGTATGAGCGCGTCTCTTTATTTCGAATTTTTGCATTCGCCGGAATTTTGGTCAAAATCCCATAAAATGACAGGACATCCATACTCGATAGTACCATGTTCATCAGGGCAATTTTTGACAAAAGTGGATAATTTATATTCGAGATCATTAAAAATAGAACTGGTATAACGGTTAAAATAATAAACGGAAATATCAGCAGTAATAATAGCCTTTCCTTTTTTATATCTCCAAAAAATGATCGATAAATCGACCCTTTATAACCACCAATAAATTCTGTAAACAAAATCCGATCCGGATAAAGTATTACATGCAACATTTCATGAATTGGGATCAAAACTACGAACAAAAAAACGTCCCGCCAACTGTTTGTCATATTCAAATGATAATCCGCTCCCAACCGAATCTTTAACATTAGTCCTATAATAAACATGGAAATGAGAATAACTGGAAGTGTCATTAAGCAACGTTTTAAAAAGCTCGGCTCATTAATGGCATGATAACCCTCATTTTCAGGATCAAAGTCATTGTTTTCGGGAAATTTTTCTATTAAGAATCTCATGTTACTGGCTCCTTAAATTTTTTTACTAGCGACTAAATTAAATCTACCATATCTTCATTGGGTAAAAACTCTTTTCCCGGTCAATCCAGCAATTATAGGTCAGGAGATGTTGTTGGTTTCTGAATAACGGTAGTTTATCAGTTGCAAAATTTAGCTGGATCATAAAATACCATCATTACACATCAAGCCGCAAGTCACGATCTGGTGGTCCCGATCTAGCTGATAACCTGTCGCCTCAATATCAAGCGCCACTCTTCTACTTTTGTACCATACTCACCTTTTTATATTTCTCTAGCCTACCATATATTTTTATTTATGCCAGTTTATGTTGAAATTAATATATTTTTTTGTAGTGAACTAAGATTTTCTTATTTTTATTCAAATAAAAACGTGTAATCTTATTAAAACAGCTCACAACAATCGATCTACACATACAACAGCAGGGAAACTGAGAAGACCTCTTTCTGCTGGGTGATCTCCATCGTCCCATCGTATTTTTGCAAAACGCTTTTTACATTTTCCAGACCTAAGCCGTGTTGGCTTGGCTCTTTATTTGTTGTCAGATAACGATTCCCGACTTTTACACGTTCACCCTGATAGGGATTCTCTACCTGAATAATTAAACGCCCTTTATCATAGTTTATTGTTGTTTTTATCTGTCTTTCTTTTTCCAGCTCAGCAACGGCCTCAATTGCGTTATCCAATAAGTTTCCTAAAATTATCGCCAAATCAAATGATGGCATGTCCATTTTTTCGGGAATACTCAAATCCAGGGTGATTTTTATATTTTGGTGTTCTGCTGCCTGAATCTTAAAATTCAGAATACTGTCAATATCGATGTTTTCGGTGCACGCGTATTGTTTCTTATCATCATAAACATCAGTCATCTTTGCTAAATGCTTTAAAGCAGCTCCGCTTTCCTCTTTTTCCACCAATGCATAGATAACCGATAAGTGATTACGCAGATCATGCCGCATTGCTTTCGTTGTTTTTAAGGTTGACTCCATTAATTCAAATTGTTTTTGATAGTATTTATTTTGCTGGCCAAGCAAGATTTTATCCATTTTATCGACCATCGAAGCTGAAATAACATCATATAAATAAAAGGTTGTGAAATTAACAAGTAGTATCAGTATCACGCCAATTAAAATCTGCTCCCAGGACAGACCCCTTGCTTGAAATAAAGTTAGAATAATATACAGAGATGAAATCGGGATTATAATAATTGCGGCCCAATTAGCCAGCGGGATTGTTTCTCCTTTTCTGATATTCTTATAATTGTTTAGGAGGCGTACGACTGAGTATGAAATAGTTTGAGCTAAGACAAGCCCGTATTCTGACGAATAGTTGTTAACTGCCATCAAGGAATGATTAAAATAACCGGTCAGCAAGGCAACACTTACCTCAACGCATATTAAAATCAAATAAATCATCAACACCGACAAAAGACGCCTTTTAATCCCAGCTTTATAGTTAAATGACAACCCAAAATACGCAAGGATATTACCGATCATCGTAACAACCGGGATATTAATCGTCAAATATACCAGCGCAATAAATACGTAATATCCCACATAGGATAAGAACTCTATCTTATGATTAGCTTCTTTGGTCTCAAAGAAAACATGCATAAATTTATAAACGATATAGGTTCCGAAAATATTGGTTAACAGATATACCATCTCATAGGTGCTTAGCGCCATTAAAGAAACCTCTCTTGTTCGTATTTCATCTGCAGTCCTCTGACTTCTTTCCGCTTTAACTGACTAATTGGCAGACAGGCCGAATTTGACATCAGAACCTCGCCATACTTAAAATTGGCTACCTGTTCATAATTGATGATATAGGATTTGTGAATGGTAATAAACCGGTATTTGGCCACTTGACGAAACACCTCCTGAAGTTTGCCATAAAATAATTCTTCCCCGGTTGTGGTCACAATTTTGATTTCTCGGTTGACACTCTGAAAATAGATAATGTTTTTGATGGGAAGCTTATGTGTCTCCGATCCTTTTTTGAAGCTGAAAATGCCGCCTAAACGGTTTGCTAATTTCATGGCCAGTTCAACGTCTTTGATTATCTTATCCGGCTCCACCGGTTTTGACAGAAAATGCATTGGTCGAACCTCAAACAAATCTTTAAAGTAGCTATCTTTACCCGAAACATAGACAATCTGGGTGACCTGGTTATCCATTTCTTCGCGAATTTTCCGGCCCAGATCAAGACCATTTAAACCCTTCATTTCTATATCCAGAAAGATTAAATCAAAATTATGTTCATATTCCATATAAATACCGAGTTTTTCAGCCGAATAAAACACTTCGATTTGCATTTCCAGCCGGGTTGATTTTTTATACTCTAAAATAATACTTTCAATTTCCGAACAGATTCCACGCTGATCATCACAGATTGCAATACTAAACATTCAGGGCACCTTCTCTTTATGGTTTATAAAATCATTTTACATGACAATAAAACAACTGTCCAGTTTAATGTCGCTATTTAATCCGATAAAGATGTATTTATTTCTTAATCCACAATAAAAAAACGCCACCGTTAATACGATAGCGTT